>CAXNED010000008.1:0-15761 GCA_964201385.1 Sulfurimonadaceae bacterium
TTCTTAGCGTCCTCATCAGGGATAAGCCCCAGTTTGTTCCAAGCTTTTACAACCGCTTTTTCTACATCGAGCCAAGCTTGATATTTTGCTTGCATCGTCCATTTTGAACTCATCTCTTCTCTTGCGTATCTCTCTACCATTTATTCAACCTGATTATTGTAAAATTTGTGTTACTAACTGAGTATAAAGCAGTTTTATATTTTCAGATTTTACATAAAAAACCATAACAGAAGGATTAAAAATTGCCCTTTGTCATTAAAAAAATGTTTGCCAAAGAAAGAGAGAGTGCCTTTCTTTTTTTAAAGAGAGAATTGGGATACTCCCAAAGAGATATTCAAAGATATATAGCCGTTGGAAGAGTTCTTGTAAATGGCGTTCCTATCACAAAGCCATCGGACTATCTGGAGGGCGAGTTAGAGTTTATCTATTTTGAACCGATTTCAAAAGGTTTGGCTCCGCATGTGGTAGATGAGAAGTTTGTAGTTTTTGACAAACCAAGCGGCATGCTCATCCATCCTCAAAACAGACATACGGAGTACTCTCTTATAGATGAGCTAAAAGCTCAATTTGGCATGGATGCAAATATCGCCCATCGAATAGACCAAGAGACAAGCGGACTGGTTCTGTGCGCGAAAGATAAAAAGAGTGAAGTCGATATAAAGATGATGTTTCAAGAGCGGGATATGAAAAAGAAGTATCTTGCAATGGTTCATGGTGCGTTAAAGGAAGAACTGCGCATAGATGCTCCTTTGCTTCGTTATGATGATGAGAAGAGCGCTCTTGTGAGAATGGTGGTAAAAGTTGATGCAAGTGGCAAAGAGTCTTTGACATTTGTAAAGCCGCTAAAATATTTTGAGCATTTAAACATGACACTTGTAGAGTGCTCCCCGCATACAGGAAGACAACACCAGATACGAGTACATATGTTTCATGTGAAACATCCCATAGTCGGTGACCCAGTTTACGGACAGAGTGAAGAGAACATCGTTAAATATTTAGATAGAGAGTTGGATAGAGATACGAGAGTAAAACTAAGCGGTGCAAAAAGATTGTTGTTACATGCAAATGAGTTAGAGTTTGAGCTTTATGGCAAAAAGTACAATGTGAAAAGCAGCGTAGATTTTGAGCAGATTTGTTTTGAAAGTATGAAAGTTTAGATTTATTCAAGATGGATGTGAATAACTTTTTGCATCTTTCGGAGACAATTAAACAATTTCGTTAACATCAAATCATAAAAGCCCTAAACACCCCTAAAATAGGCGTTTTGTGCTATATGTGAAAAGATGTAATTCAGGATATTTTTATATAAATATTTTCTTAAATAAAGAAAGAATTTCTAAATTTATTTTTTAGAAAACTTACTTTTGTTCACATCTTAGAGCAATGTGTGAATTGTACACATATCGAAGAAAAAAGATGATTTTTTTGTGAAATAAATTCTTTTTAAGAGAGTTTTTTGAGTTTTGTAAAAAAGCAGATATGCTCTTTATTAATTATTGTAAGGTATGATTTTACCCATAAACGACCTCCCTGGAGTGTTGGTCGTTTAGCTTTTCTTATCCTCTTTTGTAGCAGCTTTTATAAATCCAACGAGACCCACCGCAAAAACAATTATCAGAAAAACAATCTGAAATACTTCTACATAGCTCACTTGAGTTCGCTCGCAGTTTTTTCTTTTAGCTGACCGCACGCCGCACTGATATCTATGCCTTTAGAGTCACGGATGGTGCATAAAAGCCCATGGTTTATGAGGTACTCTTGAAAAGCGACCATATCTTTCTTCTCTGGTCTCTCATAAGGGGTGTCTGGATATGGGTTGAAGTAGATGAGATTTACTTTTGCCTTGATGCCTGAGAGAAGTTTTACAAGCTTTTTCGCAGAACCTAAGTCGTCATTTTTGTTTTTGATGACGAGATACTCAAACATAACTCTTTTTCTTGTGTCAATCGGGAAGCGTTTTACAGCGTCTATAATCGACGCAATGTTGTGCGCTTTGTTCATGGGGATAAGTTCTGTTCTTAGCGCATCATCAACAGCATGAAGAGATATGGCGATGTGAACGCCCAAATCCATCTCTCCCAGCCTGTCTATCTTTGTGCTTAGACCGCTTGTGGAGACTGTTTGTCTTTTACCAGAAATCGCCAAGCCCTCTTCTTCTTGAAATACCTCTATCGCTTTTGCGAGATTTGCAAGATTGTCAAGCGGTTCGCCCATGCCCATATAGACTATGTTTATCATTCTGTTATGTTTGTGGTTATTGTCCCTCTTAAGCGCAACAACTTGAGCGACAATCTCCGCTGCACTCAAATCCCTTGTAAAGCCGCCTTTTGCAGTAAGACAAAACGCACACCCTACTTTACACCCGACTTGCGTGGAGACGCAGATGGTGTATTTTGCTTCTTGCGTGACATTTCCCTCTTCATCCGTTATCTCCTCTTTCATCTTCAGCCAGACAGTCTCTATAGTTTTGCCGTCTTGCAGTTCAAAAAGATACTTGATAGTTCCATCCAACGCAATCTCTTTTTTTACGATTTTCAGAGGGTCTATAACAAACCTCTCGCTTAGTTCGTCACGCAATGTTTTTGGCAGATTTTTCATCTCATCGTAAGATGTTACATAGTTGTGATAGAGCCACCCATAAATCTGTTTTGCTCGAAATGAGGGTTTTACCTCTGCTAATAACTCTTTGAGGGTAAATTCATAAAGGGAAGGTTTCATTTTTTTGTTAGCTCTTTTATTCGTTTTTTTACATGTTCACTCAAGAGCCTTTTCGCCTCTTCATGATTTTTAAGAAAATCTTCATGCGCATTTTTGTTAGTGTAGTTTGTTATGCAAAAAACTCCGCCAGCAGGTATGTCAAACTCTTGCGCAACGCTTAAAACAGCGAAAAATTCCATATTTTCGATGCCAACTCCCAACTGCAAAAACTTTTTTGTTAGCTCTTCGTTAGTAGAGATATAGTTTGAAGAGTTGACGATAACATCTTTTTTGTTAGTGGTGTTAGTAGAGATAACATTGTCCAGTGGTGTATAAGCATCGCCTGACAAAAAGCCAAGTTCGATGTTTGAAGCAGTTTTTGATTCGACTATATCAAAGATGCCAAGCTCCCCATAGCTTCCAGCACTTCCTACAAAAAGCAGAAATTCTGGTTTGTCAAAAAGACAAGCTCTTGTGAGATTTATGGTTGTCTCTATCAGCCCTACTCCCATCGGAGTAGCAAAACCAAAAGTTTCATTGTTCCCAGCGCAGATAATCATAAACGAACCGCTATATTGTTTGCATAGAGATAGCGTTTGAGATCCATGATATCTATCTCTTTGTAGTGAAAGATACTTGCCGCAAGAGCTGCATCTGCACCATGTTCAAATGCCTCTTTTATATGTTCCATCGTTCCTGCTCCACCGCTTGCTATCACGGGAACATTGACTGCACGGCTAATCTGTTCAGTGATGTTAAGCTCAAATCCCGCTTTTGTACCGTCTGCATCCATGGAGGTTAAAAGTATCTCGCCACTGCCTCTATCGACCGCCTCTTTTGCCCACTCTACTGCATCTAGTCCAGTATCTTCCCGTCCGCCGTTGAGATATACATGGTATTTGTTGCCGACCTTTTTGACATCAATTGCCGTTACGATACATTGAGAACCAAATCTTTTTGCACCTTCATTGATGAGTTCAGGTCTCTTGATGGCTGCCGAATTTACGCTTACTTTATCGCAGCCGACATTTAAAAGCTTATAAATGTCCTCAAGTTTTCGTATGCCACCACCAACTGTCAGAGGTATAAAAACCTCCTTTGCAACTTGCGCAACAATGTCAACAATGGTATCACGGTTATCACTTGATGCAGTGATGTCGAGAAATGTTATCTCATCTGCACCCTCTTCGTTGTATCTTTTTGCAACTTCTACTGGGTCGCCTGCATCTTTGAGACCGACAAAGTTGACACCCTTGACAACACGCCCGTCCTTAACATCAAGACACGGGATAATTCTTTTTGCAAAGTAGTTATTCAAAATAAAAGCCTCTGGTAATATTGTAAAATTATACTTATTTATGGCTTATAGTTGTATTTGGCAGTGGCTTACAAAATGTTTCACATGAAACAATTTTGCTTATAATGATAAAAAAATAGCGACATTAACTAAATATAAGCAAAATTAGTATACAATCCCCCTCAATGGAAAAAATTGTAGCAAAAAAGAAGTTCGGACAGAATTTTTTAAAAGACGAAACTGTTTTACAAAAAATCGTCGAAGCGATGCCCAACAACGATAATAAAATCGTAGAGATTGGACCTGGCTTAGGTGATTTAACTAAATATTTAGTAGATGTCAAAAGTGTAGAAGCTTTTGAGGTCGATACCGATTTGTGTAAACTGTTACAAAAAAAGTTTGAAAAAGAGATCGCAACCAAGCAGCTCCACATTCATTGTGGGGACGTATTGACCGCTTGGAAGAGTGAACTTATGGAAGAGTCGTATGATTTGGTGGCAAATTTGCCATACTATATAGCGACAAATATAATTCTAAAAGCCCTCGCAGATCCAAAATGCAAAAATATACTTGTAATGGTGCAACTTGAAGTTGCAGAGAAGTTTTGTGCTCGTGAGGGCGATAAAGTGTTTGGTTCTTTGAGTATCATAACTCAAAGCGTTGGGGATGCACACATAGTTGTGAGAGTTCCGCCAACAGCGTTTGAACCGCAACCAAAAATAGACTCTGCAGTTTTTTTGATACAAAAAAATAGCGATAGATGTAATGGAGATTTTGAGGATATGCTGAGAGTTGCATTTACGCAGCCTCGAAAAACTCTTATGAAAAATCTATCGGTAACGTATGAAAAAAATCTTCTTCAAGAAGCTTTTCTTAAGCTAGGCTTAACACAAACCATTCGTCCTCATCAAGTCTCTACACTTGACTATCACCAACTCTATAAACTAACAAGGAGTTTGGATGGAACAACAAGAGAGTCAGGAAAGCGTTAAAAGCGTTTCTCAAGAAAATCGTAAACAGTATAACAATAACAAAAGACATAACAATAGCGGCAGACCGAATAACCCAAATGCCAACAAACCTGCTGCACCAGCAAATGCTAATCCAGCAAACGCAAATAAAAATAAAAGTGCTTCAAAAGGGCGTCGTCGTCAAGGCTTGCCTGTAGATGAAAATCTTAGAGCATTTGTTGAACTCAATCAAGAAGCACACAAGCAAAGACTTAACCCACACTACAAACTAGATTTAAACTCAAGAGATAAAATACGTATTACCCCGCTTGGCGGACTTGGTGAAATTGGTGGCAATATCACTGTTTTTGAAACACAAAATGAGGCAATTCTTATCGATGTGGGAATGAGTTTTCCAGATGAAGATATGCATGGTGTAGATATCTTGGTGCCTGACTTTAGCTATATCCGTGAGATAAAAGATAAGATAAAAGCAGTCATTATTACACACGCACACGAAGACCATATTGGTGCGATGCCTTATCTTTACAAAGAGATGCAGTTCCCTATTTATGGTTCTCCGCTTCCTCTTGCGATGATTGCAAGCAAATTTGATGAGCATCACATAAAAGAGTTTAAACAGTATTTTAATCCGATTGAGAAGAGAAAAATATATAAAATCGGTGAAGATTTTGAAGTAGAATGGATGCATATGACCCACTCTATTATAGATTCATCTTCACTTGCCGTTACGACAGCGTGTGGAACTATCATCCATACGGGTGACTTCAAAATCGACCATACCCCAGTTGATGGCTATACAGCAGACTTGCATAGACTTGCTCACTATGGAGATAAAGGGGTTCTTTGTCTGCTTAGTGACTCTACAAACTCTTACAACACAGCGCCAACACCATCAGAGCTAAGTGTTGCACCTGCTCTTGATAGAGTGTTTGCAAAGGCTGAGGGAAGAGTTATCCTCTCCACTTTTAGTTCAAATATCCACCGTGTTTATCAAGCTATCCAGTACGGTGTGAAGTATGGGCGTAAGGTTTGCGTAATCGGTCGCTCAATGGAGAGAAATATAGAAGTGGCGATGCAGTATGATTATATCAAATTGCCAAAAAATATCTTTGTAGAGCCTGAACAAATCGCTTCTATGAACGATAAAGAGATTTTGATAGTAACGACAGGTTCGCAAGGAGAGCCAAGCTCTGCTCTTTTTAGAATGTCCATCGGTGAGCATAGACATGTGAAGATTAAGCCTACGGATTTGATAGTTCTCTCATCTCGCCCTATTCCAGGAAATGAAGGCTCTATCTCTGGGATGCTAAACCATCTTCAGCGTGCTGGTGCAAAAGTGGCTAATGACAGAGATATCCACGTTTCAGGTCACGCTTCTATCGAAGAGCAAAAACTAATGCTCCGCCTTGTAAATCCTAAGTTTTTCTTGCCTATCCATGGAGAGTATAACCATGTTATGAAGCATAAAGAGACGGCGATGATGTGTGGTATCCCTGAACGTAATATCTACATTATGAATGATGGCGACACTATTGAAATCGCTCCGAAATATATGAGAAAAGTGAAAACCGTTAGAACTGGTAAGACATATATTGACAACCAAAATAACCATAAAATTGATGACGATATCATTATCGACCGTCAAAAACTTGCATCTGATGGTATCGTCATGATAGTTGCTCAAATCGATGGACAGCACTCAACGATGCTCTCAAAACCGCTTGTAACATCGTTTGGTCTTGTTGCTGACAAGCAAGATAAGTATTTTGCCAATGAGATAGAAGAAGTTTTAGAGCACTTCCTTGCTAACATAAAAGAGGGACTTCTTGAAAATGCAAGAGCACTAGAAAACGACCTCCGTCAAGTTGTGAGAAAACATATCTATAGAAAAATGAAAAAATATCCGCTTATCGTTCCGCATATTTTTGTAATGTAATACAAACTTTTGATATACAGGGTTTTATCTCTGTATGTCGATGTAACCGTCCTCTTCACTCATCATCGTTCCATAAACTCGCACCGTTTTTCTCTCTTGAAGCTTGAACTCTTTAGAGTAGCCCAGATAATGATATATCAACTCATAAACATCATTATGGCTCTCTAGTTTCTCAAGATGAGTTTGTAGATTTGAATGGACGACTAAGGGAACAGAGTAAATCTCTTTTTCAAACCTATTGTGCCCTGTTTTTCCACCCTCCCCGAGCATCTCACCATGGTCTGAGACAAAGAGAAAAAGATAGGGTTTTGTGGAGTGCTCACTTATATGAGCGATGAGCTGGCGCAAGATGGTATCCGAGTAGCGCATCGAGAGATGGTACCTTTGTGCAATGGAATCGTTCCTGTTGGCGTTTTCATAGTAGATGTATGGACTATGCTCCCCCTGCATCTGGAGCACGATAAAGTTTTTTTCCTTTAAAGAGAGCGTTTTGAGATGTGTGAGCAGCTCCTTATCATCTCTTGAGCCAACCACTTTGAAGGTATCAATATGTTCTGTGGCGAGATATGGAAGTATGAATTGCAAACTCTTGTGGCTCTGCGCTGAGATAAAAGATGTTTTATACCCATTTTGTTTAGCCAGTAAAAAGAGGTTGTTTTGCAAATCTACTGTTTTTGGAGAGAGTGCGCCATTCAGAAGCAAAGGCACGGTGACATCGGTATTTGTCGCCCCACTTAAGATAGTTTTGTAGCCATAATTTTCAAATATCTCATAACGCTCTTTAAGATGCTCACGGCTTCTCATGCTCTCGCCTAACACTAAAATGATATTGTTATCACTCTCGTAGAGAGCTGTTTTTTTCTGCCCATCACTTTTTTGGATAGCACCCTGCCCTTTTTGTAAAAAAAGAGTTTTAACACTCTCTTTGATGAGCAAAAGCGAAGCATCATGCAGTTTTTCTTGAAACCAAAACGACAAAACCAGAAAAAGAGAGAGTAAAATCGGCGATATATTGCTCTTTTTATAACGCATAAACATAAGAACAAAAGAGGTCACTCCAACCACAAAAAGTGGATAAAGCCCCACTTCATAAAGAGTCCCAAGCGTCTCAAATGTTTCTGCTATATGCGTAAAAAAGAGGTAAATATCACTAGTGCGAACATGAACACCAAAGTAAGCAATAAAAGTAAAATGGACAAGATACAAACTCTGCAAAACAAGAAGATAAACTTTAAAATAGTGTGATTTTGAGAAGAGAGAAACCACCGCAAAGAGCATCAAAAACTCCAAAAGCGAAAACCCAAACCCACTCCCATAAAAGAGCAAAAAAAGGTAGTTTTGAGCGTAGAGTAAAAGGGAGAAAAGTAGGAGTTTTATTTGAAAGCCTTTTTTAAAAAAGTTTAGCTCAAATTTTTTAAATCTGCAAGCCAAAAAGCTTATAAAATGAACTTCTCAGCAACTTATCGGTACTCTAACACTTATAAAAAATTGAAAAGGCAGAGCATTGTCAGAGAAAAACGAAACACAATTTGAAGACGCAGTAAAATGTATGATGCTTCATGTTGGAGAAAATCCAAACCGAGAGGGGCTTTTAAAAACTCCGCAAAGAGTTCAAAAGGCTTATGAGTTTATCTTCGGCGGATACAAAGAAGACCCAAGAGAGATACTTAGATCTGCGCTTTTTACAAGTTCAAACGATGAGATGGTTCTACTAAAAGACATAGAATTTTACTCTACTTGTGAACATCATCTTTTGCCGATTATCGGGCGTGTTCATGTGGCGTATATTCCTGATGGCAAAGTGGTAGGTTTGTCTAAAATTCCTCGTGTTGTCAATGTTTTTGCACGCCGCATGCAGATTCAAGAGCAGTTGACGGAGCAGATTGCCGATGCGATTATGGATACGATTGTGCCAAAAGGGGTTGCAGTTGTTATTCAAGCAAGGCACATGTGCATGGAGATGCGAGGGGTGGAGAAAATCAACTCAACAACGACATCTTCGGCTCTGCGTGGGTTGTTTAAAAAAGATGAGAAGACAAGAAGCGAGTTTTTCTCTTTGATAAACTCTCCTACTGGCTCACGTTATTAGAGTTATGCCAAGCAAGGGACGTATGAAGTGCCTCTAAAATCGCTTAGGGAGAAAATCTCAAACAAAAAGTACTCGGTTACATTTGGCGAAGTTGTAAAGATAAATGCAACTGTCATTACCGCCCGTGGTCTCAAAGTTAGCATCAGCGACATTGTCAAGATAATCTCCAACGAGACAGCCCAAGAGACGATAGGCATGGTAACAGAGATAGACGGCACAACTTTTTTTATCACTCCTTTTAGTTTTGTTGAGGGATTTTGCTCTGGCGATAGAGTATTTTTAGACCAGACGGGGTTGAATATCCCTGTTGGTGCATCTCTACTTGGACGTGTTGTTGACCCATTCATGCGTCCCATCGACGGCAAGGGGAGCATCAATAGTTCAAAGCTCTCTCCCATCATCAAAGCACCCATAGCTGCCATGAAGCGAGGGATGATAGATGAGGTTTTTCGTGTTGGGGTAAAAAGCATTGATGGGCTTTTGACGTGCGGAAAAGGGCAAAAACTGGGCATTTTTGCAGGAAGCGGTGTTGGAAAATCAACCCTCATGGGGATGATAGTCCGTGGTGCAGTTGCGCCCATCAAAGTGGTTGCACTTATCGGTGAGCGTGGAAGAGAAGTTCCTGAGTTTATAGAGAAAAACTTGGGCGGCAATCTTGAAAATACTGTTATCATCGTTGCAACATCCGATGATTCGCCACTCATGAGAAAGTACGGTGCATTTGCGGCTATGAGCGTGGCGGAATTTTTCAAAGACCAAGGGTTAGATGTTCTCTTTATCATGGATTCAGTTACCCGTTTTGCCATGGCTCAAAGAGAGATAGGTTTGGCACTCGGCGAACCACCGACATCAAAAGGGTATCCGCCCTCCTCTTTGACACTTTTGCCACAACTTATGGAGCGTGCAGGAAAAGAGGAAGGTAAAGGCTCTATTACTGCCTTTTTTACGGTTCTTATCGAGGGGGACGACATGAGCGACCCTATCGCCGATCAGTCTCGTTCTATTTTGGATGGGCATATCGTTCTCTCTCGCGAAATGACCGATTTTGGCATCTACCCTCCAGTACATATCCTCAACTCCGCTTCAAGGGTGATGAATGATATCATCTCCCCAGAGCATCTTAAGGCTGTGATGAAGTTTAGAAGACTCTACACACTCCTAAAAGAGAATGAAGTGCTTATACGCATCGGAGCGTATCAAAAAGGAAGTGATAGTGAACTTGATGAAGCAATGAGCAAAAAGGGGGAAATGGAGCAGTTTTTGATGCAAAGCTCCTCTTCTCAGAGTGACTTTGATGAGACGGTAGCAACACTTCTAAAGCTTATGGGTTCTTCATAATAATATCGAAATTTCTCCAGCTGTCTCTTCTTGGTCTTTGCGCTTGTTCTTGGGTGATGGCAAGTTTGCGCCCAGAGATTTGCTCAAAGTTTTTCATGCTTTGGCTCATTTCACTATCTATGCCAAAGACATCAATATAGGTGTAGATAATCGCTTCCGCACCTCTAAAATCTTTTGTATTGATAAGCGTTTGGATTCTTGCATGAAAACTTACACGGAGTAAATCGCCTATTTTATGGCGTCTGCTATGGAGTGTAAGAAGCTCTCCAAGTGTTTTTTTGATTCCTTTGATATTTCCAGCAAGTGCATACTCTTCACACGTTAGCATCAGTTTTGACCAATGTTTCTCTAAAAGTATCCCAAGTTCTATGGATTTAAGGTGTTGATGCATATCTAAGATTTCATAACACTCTATAAAATTATCTTCACCATAGGCTTTTTGCAGTGCTAAAATATGCTTGCATCTGCGCTGTAACTCCTCTACCTTTTGAGCCACATCTGGAATCTCTTGGAGGGTTAAGAGAAGTTTTCTTGCCTCCTCGACTTCACCTTTTTGTATCGCCTCTTGCACCTCTTCAATCGTCTCTTGCACCTGTTTGTTCATAGCAATATAGTTTGGAATCTGCTTGAAGAGCTCGTTTTTATCGATAAGTTGGTTGATGGTTCTAAAATCTCTCTTTTGAATCGCCTTTAGGAGGGCTACAAACTCTCTGTTTTGTGTAAGTAGAAGCTTGATAAGAGGCTTTTTTGAAAGTACAGTGCTGTACTGTGCTAGTAGCGCTTTTGCTCCCTCGATATTGTTTTGAAGGATATGTCTTTGCGCATTAGAAAAAATGAGTTTAAAGACCTGCTCCATCTTATGGTACTGCACTGTCTGTTTGAGGGGCTCAAATTTTGAACACATCGCATAGGCAAGAGGATATTTTTTTTCTAAAAAGAGTGCTTGAAATCGTAGGTAGTGTTTAAAAGCGTCAAAGAGCTCTCTGATCTTGGTCTGTTTAGATGGAATATCTTTATAGAGATTTAAAATCTGCATTGCCAATGCATTGTTTTGGTTGATAAGTGCTTTTGTAGCGTTCTCATAACTTTTGTCAAACTTCTCTTCAAGCATTTTATGTTCATAAGAGCCCTGAAGCATAGGCTCTTTTGCTATTAGTTTAAATGCTTCTGCAAGGGAGTTATGCAGGATGAGAGAGCGTAGTTGTGCGATACCAGGGAGAGCGACATTGACTATCTTGTTATTTTCAAGCGCAACGACTAGAGAATCAGCACTGCTCATCACTACTCTATTTATCGGCGTCTCAAACTCTATGTATCTGCTATGAGTGATTTTGTAGTTTTGAATATCGATGATGATGACTGTGTTGGATCTGCCAATGACCATGACATAGTTGGGATTTGGCATAACCAAAAGCTGTTTAATGCCAAGGATGGGTGTTCTTATGCTTTTGTATGTATGATGGTTATCAAGCAAGATAATATCAACGCTTCCATCACTGCTTCCAACAAGAAGCCTTTTTTCATCTAAAAAACAGAGTGCATCAGCTCTGTTTTTACTATGTGTCAAAACATCTTTACTTGCCTGTGTATAAAAATCAATGATAAAAATAGCGCCGCCATAGCCACTGCAGGCAAATTGATTTTTATGAAAAGCAAAAGCGCTGACAAAGTTTTTTTCCTCTTTTGTTTTGAGAGGATTTTTGTCTCTCTCATATGGAAAAGAGCAGAGTCTTGAGAGAAGTTGTGTCTGATTTGTTTTGTACTGAAGCACTCTTCCATTTTTTGTTCCAACAACAATGTAGTTTGATGTCGCATCAAAACTGATGATTTGAATCTCCTCATCATACGTTTCAATCGTTTGGAGAAGCTCTTTGGTTTCTATGTCCATGATGTAGAGAAATGGGGCGTTTGCAAAGGCAAAATAGTGAGAGTTTGGACTAAAAGCCGAGGCAGTGACGGAGGAGTTTAAAGAAGCATTTGCGATGCTTTTTCTGATTTCGCATGCGCTAAGGTCAAAGATTTTGATGCCATGCAACAGCGTGCTATACGCCACGAGCGCATCACTCAGCATTGTTAAGGCAGTAATATCAGACTTGGCACTTTGGCACTCATATATCTTAAGCATAAAATATTATAGATAAAAAAAGTAGTATTTGAACTGAAAGTTAGTTGTGATGAGAGTAGAGATGAGGTTTGAGCCATAAAAATGGCTCAACTGTTTTTAAAAATCTTTTGCTTCTATTTCAGAGTAAGCCTTCATAAGGTGTTTACCCATCTGCCCCTCGTACGCATCCCATTTGTGGTACGCTTTGAGTTGCTCATGTACTTCTGGCTTGATTTCATAGCTCTCAACACCATCTTTATACGCTTTTTGCGCACCTGCAGCAATGATTTTGAGATATGTTAAGAAAGGCTCAACCGTCTTTTTAGGGTCTTTTCCTGCAGGACCATGCCCTGGAACATAGAGCGCATACTTCTTAAAGCCCTCTTCTTGTTTCATAATCTTCTCTAAAAGTTTGATGTTTTCAAGAATACTTGATGATTCATCAAACGCTCCAAAGCGGTTTGTGATAAGGTTGTCACCAACAAAGAGTGTGTTAGAGTTAACATGCTCAATAAGGATGTCTGTGTCTGTGTGTCCGCCGATAAAGTGACGCATGATAAATTTTTGCCCATCTACTTCAACAGTTTGTTTGTTTTCTATGCCTTGTGTTGGAAAAGTAAAAGGCTTTGTCCCCTCTAAGTTCCCTGTCAATCTGTCCAAAATGCCATACCATGTCTCAGCAGAGTTGTCTTTTACCTGCTCAATCATATAGGTAAGAGCGTAAATTGGTGTATTTGGGTATTTTTCTAAAATATTTTTATTTGCAAACCAGTGGTCACCATGCTTATGTGTGTTAAAGACTGCAATAATAGGCTTTTTGCTTACCTTTTCAATCTCAGCAAGTATCTTCTTACCAACATTGTAGTTACCGCCTGGGTCGATAACGATAAGACCGTTTTTACTCTCAATGATGGCAGGATTGTTCATAAAGCCTTCATTCTCTTTACTTGGCTCTTTTTCTGGTCCGTGCATAATATAGACATTTTCATGAGCTTTTTTAAACTCAAAATTTCCCAATGTTCCGAGTGTAAAAGCATTGAGCGTGAGCGAAAATGCTATGACTGTTGAAGCTAAAAACACAATTTTTTTCATTGTATATCCTACGTTTTATATTGAGATTTATTATACTTGATGTAGGTTAAATTGCATATGTAAAAAGAGAAAAGTTGAAAAAAATGGAGTAAAAAAAGAGGAAATGAGTATAAAAATCCCACTTCTGCAAGTGCAGAAGCGAGGATTAGAGGCTAGTTAGCAAGATGGAACGTTTCCGCTGTCACTTCCAAATTGGAAGAAGAAGTCAAAATAATGAGGAAGAAATTTACCATCTAAATCTTCATCTTTTGCTTTTGGGCAGATAGTTTTAATCTCTTTTGCAAGATTTCCACTTTTGTTAAGCTCTTGCCACTCTGCTTGTGTATGTTTTCCAGCCATAGCTGCACCGCTTATGCCACATGCATCTTTAAGTTTTTTAGAGTAGAGTTTTAAACCCTTATCAGCATCCGCACTTGCAGTTACTGCACCAACACTTAACATTAAAGTTGCACTTAATGCAATTTTTACAATTTTTGTCATTGTATCTCCTTATAATTTGTAGCATTCTAACTTATAAAATATAAAATGAATATTTATTATAAAGATTATATATAATTTTTATACATATGTGTAACAATTTGTATACATTTGAAGAGAGATAAAATATAAAATAATTTATAAATATGTAGATAAGAGGAGAGAGAAAGAGTTGCAAGGATTTTTCCTTGCAACTGAGTGCTTTTTAAAATAGAGATTACGCTCTACCTGAAAGCATTCCGTACATTGTCATTGGCTTAAGTGCGTAAACTTTGAGTAACCACCAAATCCATCTCTCTTGTGTTGGGTCAAGTGGGAATGAAGGAGTTGGTTTTTTGCTCCAGTCAAATTCAGCAAGCATAACTGTTCCAAGACCTGTGATAAGTGGACAAACTGTGTATCCGCCGAATTTTGAAGGAAGAGCTTTTCCTTCGATTGCAGCTACTAAGTTTTCAACAACTACATGGTACTCTTTACGAGCAGAACCACCAGTTTTACCCATTGGAAGCGCAGCAACGTCACCTAAAGACCATACATTTTTGTATTGGATATGTTGTAGTGTCTCTTTCTCAACTGGTACCCATCCTTGTGCTGAACCAACAGCAGATTTTGCTACTACTTCTGGAGCAGCCATCGGAGGTGTTACGTGGATGAAATCATACTTATATGGGAACGCTTGGCTTTTTGTTACCATCGCGTACTCTTCTAAATCCTCATCGTACTCACCTTTTTCTTTCCAAGTTTTTGTAAATGTTGCTACTTTACCATCAGTATCTATCTCTGTAAGGTTGTAGCCAAAGTTCCACTTAAAGCCTCTCTTTTCAAACTGCTTTGTGATAGCATCTGCATACTCTTTGATACCAAATAGTGCGCCACCAGCTGTGTTGAAAGTCAACTCAACTTTGTTTGCAACACCAGCTTTTTCTAGGTGAGCGTGTGTAAGGTACATGATTTTCATCGGAGCACCACCACATTTGATAGCAGTTGCTGGCATACTGTAAAGAGCTTGAAGTTTTTCAGTTCCTGTGTGTGCTTTTGCTTTTGCTACTAACTCTTGGATACCTTTCCAAGTATCTTCTGCACCATCACGGAAGTAGATAGAGTGTGCACCATCTTTACCGATTTTTTGTCTTACAACTGCATTGTCAGCGCCTGAAGATGTGATAACACCCTCTAAACCTTTGATGCCACCATAGTTGAGAACAAGACCAGTAGCAACAATCATATGGTCGTATGAAACTTCTTCTTTGCCATCTACAACAACTTTGTTGTTGTCTGGATCAAATGCAGTAACAGCCCCTTTGATAAGTTTCACGCCGCTTGGCACGAAATCATCTCTGTTATAAATAATATCTTTTTTGTCCCATACACCCGCTGCAACAAGAGTTTGTCCTGGTTGGTACGATACAGATGTAGGATCTGGCTCGATAACCGTAACCTCAAGGTTTGATGCAGTGTTTCTGATAAGAGCAGCTGTACTCATACCTGCTAAACCACCACCAACGATAACGATTTTCCCTTTTGCGCTGCTTGATGCTGCGCTAGCAGTTGTAGCACCAACTGTTGCACCTGCAAGTACAGAAGCCGCAAGCGGAGACATCGTCAAATACTTAAGAGCCTCACGACGAGACATAATCTCTGGATGCTTATCAACTTCATTCAAAATCTCTTCTAAGATTTTATTTTTTTTCATCTATTTTCCTTTTTTTGTGATAAAGTCTTCAATTCTACAAGTTTGATGCTTAAGGGAGTTTTAA
>CAXNED010000009.1:0-15459 GCA_964201385.1 Sulfurimonadaceae bacterium
ATATGCAAAAGCGCATCACGGATGCCCTCTACAAACTCTTTAAGTTCGCCTTTCATCTGCTTTGCAAGGATTTTTGCTGCATCTTCGCTCTTTGCTTCGATAAGCCCCGCAATCGCCTCTGCTTCACTCAAATCGATACGACCATTAAAGAAAGCTCTTTTGGAAAACTCCCCTGCCTCTGCAAGCCTTGCACCATAAAAGAGTGTTGCCTTTAAGATGCTCTGCGCAACGATAAAACCGCCATGGCACTGAATCTCCACAACATCCTCTGCAGTAAAGGAAAAAGGTGCTTGAAAGTAGATAACGATAGCCTCATCTATAAGTTCATCGCCACTATTATATATATTTGTTAAAGTTGCGTATCTTGGAGAAAAAGTTTGTTTGCGGGTAAGTTTTTTAGCGATTTCCAAAGCCCTATCACCGCTGATGCGAATGATGGCGATAGAGCCTATGCCGTTTGCGGTTGCAACGGCACTGATGGTATCTTCATTCATCTCTTAGTTATGGTAATCATTGATGATGATAAATTTGAGTCCATCACGCGTAGAGCGGACTGCCACGTATTTGTTTGGATACTTCTCGCGAAGCTCTTTGAGTGCGATTTGGATTAAAACGCCATCAAGTATCTTTGTCTGTGCACGCCCGTCTCTCTCAACATTTTCGCAAACAGTGACAAGATATCTCGTGATAGACTCCTCTTGATTTTTCAAAAATTCTGCAATCTCTAAGCGAAGTTGCAGTTGGTACTTTGTGTTAATCCAGTTAAAAATCATATAAGAGAGCGCCTTATAGCGGTACCCCTCTTTGCCGATGAGAAGTGCTGCATCATCCCCTTTAAACTCCACAAGAAGCGTGTTTGCATCATACGCACTCACCTCTATCTTCTCAATCTTAAAGCATGTTAGGGCAAAGAGTTGGTTTATCTCTTTCGCAACAGTAGAAGCAACCTCATAAGCGGTTGTTTTTCCCTCTTGCTCCTCCTCATAAAGCGCATCCTCTTCTTCATAATCAGCGGTATAGTTGATGCCAGCCATATCATAGTCATCATCCTCTTGTGTACTCACAAAAGACTGCGGCATAATCGTATCGTTGACTATGTTGTGTTTTGGCGCTGTGAACTCTTTTTTAGGTTTATACTCACTTTTTGGTTGAGGCTTAAACTCTTTTTTTACTGGCGCTTCAGGCTCTTTTGTTTTTTCTGGCGGAGGAGTTGATGGGATTTTTGTTTCTTCAATTTTTTGTGGTGGAGTAACTGTTTGGGGAGGGAGAGTCTCTTTGCTCTTTTTTGCAGCAACGATGATAGCGTTCTTTTTAAAAAGCCCCATAATTCCCTTGCTTGGAACTTGAACAATCTCTATCGCCAACTCGCTTGCAGAACATCCAAGAGCTAAAGCAGCATCTTTACATGCCTGCTCCAGAGTGGTTGATTCTATCTTAATCATTGTCTTTCTCCGCATCTTTATCTGCGTGTTTATGTGCAGCTATTGCAGCATCTTTAGCATTTTTAAATTGCTGATTTACGATAAATTGCTGTCCGATTGAGAAAAGGTTGTTCACAAACCAGTAAAGAACCAAACCAGACGGGAAAGTTACAAAGAAGAATGTGAAAATTATTGGTAAATATTTAAAAATCTTCTCTTGCAGAGGGTCTGTAAAGTTGCTCGGCGTGAGTTTTTGCTGATAGTACATCGAAGCACCCATCAAAATAGGCAAGATAAATGTTCCATCCATTCTTGAGAGGTCATTTACCCAGAACATCCATGGCGCACCTTGAAGCTCAACAGCATTTAAAAGAACGCGGTAAATCGCAAAAAAGACTGGAATCTGTAGAACCATAGGAAGACATCCGCCAAGAGGGTTTGCCCCATGCTTTTTGTACATATCCATAACAGCCGCATTCATTCGCTGTGGGTCGCCCTTATATTTTGCCTGAAGCGCTTTGATTTGCGGAGCTATGTCCTTCATCTTCTGCATTGAAACCATACCTTTGTACGTCAAAGGATAAAGAATCACTCTAATAATAAGCGTAAGCCCAATAATCGACCAACCCCAGTTACCAAAGATACCATGTAACCACATAAGAAGCTGAAAGAGTGGCTTAGAGGCAAACGTAAACCAGCCGTACTCAATCGCATTTGTTAAAACAGGGTTGATTGCGTGGAGAGTTTTGTACTCTTTTTGCCCTATATACCCGCTAAAACTCATGTTTTGCAGCGCTTCAAAGTAAAGAACTGGATTGCTCTCTTTATCTCTCTCTATGATGATATTCGTATCTTTTGCAAATCCATACATGATACTTGCAGAGTACTGATCAAATGCGGAGATGAGTTCTACTCCAGAAAATGTCTTACGCCCCTGTGCATCCCCATCCTCAACGATAGTAACTATCGCATCATCAGTATAGACCATCGCGCCAGAGACAGTCATCATCTGCTCAGTGATTTGTGGTCGTTGCCCTAGGTAGATAAAGTATTTCTTATCCTCGGAGAGTGCAACTTTGACATCATAATGCCCATCCTCATAAAAAGTAACCTCTTTTGTCACAGTGAGCGTGGAGAGCTTTTGCGTTAAAGTAACCTTTTGAGGCGCACCCTCCAAAGTTATCACAGATTTATCTGTAATATAGGGAGTTTTCATCGCCTCTTCATTGAGATTTTCATCCAAAAATCTGACAAAAAGGGGCTTTGTTCCATTTACTGGAATAAGCTCAGCATGCTTGTCATTTTTATCATTATACTTGTCTTGAAGCAATATTTTTGATGCCACCCTTCCAAGTGTATCCATCTTTACAACAAACTTACTGTTACTAAGCGTTACTAATGTACTTAAGTCATTTGCCGCCATCTTTTCATTAGTAGAGATTGCATGACCTGCAGCATCTTCTGTTTTAATGGTTGGCGTTTGCGTTGATGCTTGCGCGCTCTTTACGTTTTGAGTCGTTGTTTGTGCCACTTCTGGCTGCTCTGCTGGAAAAATTGCTGTATATGCTATGAAAAACACAAACGATAGCACTACTGCTATTATTAATCTTTGATTTGGTGTCATTTTGTCGAACACGGTTACCCTTTATATGAAAAATTTTTTATGATATAAAAACGGTTTTTTTTATTTGGAACCAACCAATATTTTATAGAATCAACCCCTATTTTTGCGGGTTTTAATAAGAGTTTATCAAGTACTGGGTACTCAATGCCACCCTCGAAAAGTTGATTGCAACGCGCTATTCTAGTAAAAGTGTGGTAAAAAGCACTTGAAATGGAGTTATTTTCGAAATGAATTCTTGCATATTCGCTACAAGATGGGTAATATCTGCAACTACCATACCCAATGAGCGTAAAAAACTTCTGATAAAGCCACAATAATTTTAGTAAAAATGTTCTAACCATCCGAACTCTTTTTAAAAGTATGCAAGCGGTTTAAAACTTTTTCAAAATCTGATATAAGTTTTTCATGAGTTGTTTCGTTGATTGCTTGTTTGGCTACAAAAATATATGTGCCATCTTGGAGTGCTGAAGCGTAAGTGATAAACAGAGCGCGAAGTCTTCTTTTTGCTCTGTTTCTTTGTACAGCGTTACCAATTTTTTTGGTAGCTGTAAACCCAACTTTTTTAGTGTTGGCTGCAGGAAGAAAAAACAGTACTACACTGCTTGTATGTGCATCTTTCCCTTTTCTATAGATATACTGAAACTCACGATGTAGCTTCAGCGTATAGAAATTTCCTAAACTGACAATTTTTTACGACCTTTTGCACGACGACGGTTAAGTACACGACGACCGTTTTTCGTTGCCATTCTTGCTCTGAAACCGTGAGTTGACTTTCTCGGTTTACCATGAGGCTGGTATGTTCTTTTCATGACATATCCTTCTTTAAAATTAAGTCCGAAACTATATAGGAAAGTTACTTAAAGCGTGGTTAAGATTACTTTTTCTATGCAACCAAACGCCATTTTGTAACTGATGCTACGCATTTTTAAGAGACTTTAACCTCTACTTCACCCTCTTTAAAATCAAATTCTACATGAGAACCCTCAACAACCCTGCCCTCTAAAATCAGCTCGGCAAGTCTGTCCTCTACAATCTCATAAAGAGCGCGCTTAAGCGGTCTTGCTCCATAGATAGGGTCAAACCCCGCCTCTGCGATGTAAGCTTTTGCATTTGGCGTTAACGCAATATGGATATCTCTTCCCGCAACTTTTTTAGCGATTTCACTAAAGAAAATATCGACGATTCCGACTATCTGCTCACGACCCAGTGCATTAAAGATGACGATATCGTCCAAACGATTCAAAAATTCTGGCTTAAATGATTTTTTAAGCTCACCCAAAACCATCTCTTGAAGTGCGTCAGAATTTTGATTTTCTATAATCTTTTGACTTGCGATGTTTGACGTTAAAATGATAATGGTATTTGTAAAATCAACCGTCACCCCTTTATTATCCGTCAATCTTCCATCATCAAGCACCTGTAAGAGGATATTGAAAACATCTGGATGCGCTTTTTCTACCTCATCAAACAAGATGACACTGTAAGGCTTTCTTCTTACCGCTTCTGTGAGCTGTCCACCCTCTTCATACCCAACATACCCTGGAGCTGCACCCACAAGACGTGAAACGGAGTGTTTCTCCATATATTCGCTCATATCGATACGCACCATCGCATCTGGGCTATCAAACAAAAACTTAGCCAAAGTTTTTGCTGTCTGTGTTTTACCTACTCCCGTTGGACCTAAAAAGAGAAAACTTCCTATCGGAGAGTTGCCGCTTGAAAGACCTGCTTTATTCCTTTTTATTGCACGTGCAACGGCGTGTGTTGCCTTGCTCTGCCCGACAACCTCTTTGTTGAGCTCCTCTTCAACATTTAAAATCTTATCTTTATCTGCTTGAAGCATCTTTTTAACAGGAATTCCCGTCCATCTTGAGATGATTGAAGCTATAGACTCCTCATCCACGCTATTTTTAAGTAGCGTTCCCTCTTTTTGCATTCTTGCCCAATCTTCACTTACCCTCTTCTCCTCAGCTTGAAGTTGCGGGATTTGTCCATACTCTATCTCTGCGGCTTTGTTAAATTCAGAAGCATTCTTTGCCGTATTTGCCTCTCTCTTTTTTGCTTCAATCTCATTTTTGATATTTGAAATTCGTTCAAACACCTCTTTTTCATGAGCAAATTGCATCTCTAGGCTTCTAACTTTCTCCTCAACATCCGCTAGCTCTTTTACTATCTCTCCGAGACGTTTTGTGTTAGCGGCAGACTCTTCCATTTTTAGTGCCTCTTGCTCCACACGAAGCTCCGAATGCTTGATCTTAGCATTGCTAAGCGCATGCGGCTGGGATTCTATCTGCATCTTAAGCTCTGCCGCCGCCTCATCTATCAGGTCGATTGCTTTATCTGGCAAAAATCTATCCGCTATATATCTATCCGAGAGTTTTGCCGCCGCAACAAGCGCACTGTCCGTAATGGTAACATTATGGTGTATCTCAAGTCTCTCTTTTATCCCACGCAAAATCTGAAGTGACTGGTTTACTGTCGGCTCATTAAGATTAATCGGCAAAAAGCGTCTCTGCAGTGCCATATCTTTTTCAAAATACTTTCTATACTCTTTGAGTGTTGTCGCCCCAATCGTATGAAGCTCTCCACGAGCAAGTGCAGGTTTTAGGATATTTGCCGCATCCATGCTCCCCTCACTCGCCCCTGCTCCGACTATAGTGTGAATCTCGTCAATAAAAAGGATGATATTACCGCTCTTTTTGACCTCATCCACTACAGATTTGAGCCTATCTTCAAACTCTCCTCTATACTTTGCCCCCGCTATGAGCGCACTCATGTCAAGCGCAATAACTTTTTTGTTTTGGAGTGATGTCGGCACTTTGCCATCGCTGATTCTTTGCGCAAGCCCCTCAACAAGTGCAGTTTTTCCAACCCCTGGTTCACCGAGCAACATCGGGTTGTTTTTTGTTTTACGGATCAAAATCTGCATCATGCGGGTAATCTCTTCATCACGCCCTATCACAGGAGCAAGTTTCCCTTCTCTTGCTTCCGCTGTCAAATCGATTCCATATTTTTTCAAAGACTCCAACGTCTCATCAGAGCTTTGAGACTCTATCTTTGCTCCACCGCGTGCCGCTTCTATATTTTTAGCAAATTCTGAGACATCAAGATACTTTTTAAAGAGAGTGAAAAACGGCTCATTCTTGATATTTGCAAGCATGTAAGTATCGACCGCCAAAAAAGAGTCCCCGTTTTTTGTCATCAAACCTATACCATTTTCAAGTGTTTGGACAAAATTTCTTGAGATTCTAATGTTCTCTTTTGAGAGAGAAGATGCTTTTGGAAGTTTCTCGCTTAGGCTTTTGACATCAAGCTCAATCGCAACCTTATTTATGTTCATCTTGTTAAATATCTGGTTGAGTACAGAGTTGCTATTTGTAAGCTGCGCCCATAAAAAATGTATCGGCTCTACCTCTTGGTTTTTGTTATGAAGTGCGAGCGATACCGCCGACTCTATAGATTCACTCATATTGTTTGTTAATTTTTCAAAAATTCCATTCATTTTCTCTACCTTTTTTGTTGATTTATAAAAAAAATTATAGCAAGTTGAGTGACTTCTTGTCAAGTCTTTTTAGTCTTTATGTGTTAAACTTACTTTTAATTTGATTTGTACTATAATTCCAAAAAAATTTAACAAGGAGATATTTCTATGTCAAACATCCTTGATGCTATCATCAATCGCTCATCAAAAAGAGCTTTTCTGCCAAAACCAGTACCGCTGGAGATTCAAGAAAAAATCTTAGAAGCCGCTGCAATGACACCAAGCGGTGCAAATATGCAGCCTTGGATAACCTATGCGGTAAATAATCAAGCTATTTTAAAAAATATCGGCGATGCCATCATCCAAAAGATGCAAAGCGGCGTAGCTCATGAGCAATTTATCCAGTACTATCCATTAAATTGGAAGCCTATCTATAGAAAAAGAAGATTAGAAACAGGCGTGGGTCTCTACTCGCTTATGGGTGTGGATAGAAAAGATGTAGAAAAAAGAACGCAGATGTGGCATGACAACTTTCGATGGTTCGGCGCACAAACAGTTTTTTTCGTCTTCACAGACAAAGCGATGATAGAGGAAGCGCAAGGAGCGTTAATCGATTGCGGTGCTTACATGCAAAGTATCATGCTCGCAGCAAGAGAGTTTGGCATAGAGAGCTGCCCGCAAGGCTCAACGACAGAGTTTGGAAAGGTCATAGCAGAGGTATTGGATGTGCCAGAAAACTTAGCCCTGCTTTATAGCATTGTCCTCGGTTATGAGGACAAAGATGCCAAAATCAACACCTACAGACCGCAGAGAGTTCCGCTAAGCGAGAGTGTAGTTTTTCTTTAAAAAAACCATTTTTGTCTATAGCGTGCAAGCATACTCTCATTGCCGCTCACACCTCCGCTGTGTATATACAAAATCTCTTCTTGCGTCTGTTCTAGCAGTGCCATCCACATAGAGGGTGCGTAAATCAAGTCAAACTCTACCCCAGCAGATAAAAGTTTTTGCTGTATCTGCAAAAATTCTTTATAAGGCTTTGCAAAGTGGTACTTCTTTTTTGGCTCTAATATGATGAGATTTTGAGGAAGCGGATGCAGCGCGCTCATCTGTTTTTTGAGATAATCGCTATCTCCAACACATGGCGTTGTATAAACTCTACACTCTGGCAAACTAAGTGCTAAAAAAAGAGCCGTAGTTCCTGTTCCTGATGGCGTAGCTAGTGATGGCACACACAAAGCACTTCCCCTTATCTCCTCTGCCAAAACTTCAAGCCCTAACCTTGCCTCTTCTATCGCTCCGCCTTGATCGACCACAAATGTTCTCTCATCCATACGCAAACGCGAAGAAGCAACAAAATCTTTATAGTAGTGCTCCTCTATCTCCACATGCTCCATCCCAAGGTTTTTCGCATGGAAGAAGTTTCCACAATTTTCATTTTTTTGTGTATCGCTAAGCGGTTTTGTGTAGTATGTGAAGTGCCAGTTTTTCTTCTTGCACATTGCGGCGATTGCAAGCATTGCGTTGGACTGTGTACCGCCATAGGAGATGATTTTGTCTAGTTTTTCTTGTGGAGTTTCTAAAAGTGCATGAAGTTTGCGGAATTTATTTCCTGCTAAAAAAGGGTCTGCTAAATCATCCCTTTTGACATAAAAAACTCTCCCATCCAAAGATATCTGAGTGATGGGAGTGTTGTACATAAAAGCTTACTTGATTTGTGCTTTTTTCTCTAGTTCTTTCATCTTTGCAAGCATTACAGTTTTTGCTTTTTCCATCTTAAGTCTCTGCTCGATAAAAGGCTTCACTTCAGCAAAAGTTTTTGTTGTTTTTGCTTTTTTATCCTCTATATAGATAACATGGTATCCAAACTCTGTCTTTACAGGCTCCATTGTCATCTCTTTTGGTTTCATTGCAAACGCTTTGTTGTTAAACTCTGGAACCATTTGACCAGCCATAAAGTAGCCCAAATCACCGCCGCCTGAAGCACTTGCACATGTTGATTTTGCTTTTGCAATTTCTACAAATTTGTTTTTGAGTGCATCACCTTTAAGTGGCTTAAGCTCTGAGATGATGCTCTTTGCATCTTCCTCTTTTGCTACAAGGATATGGCGTGCATTAACACTTTCGTTTTCAACAAACTCTTCTTTGTTTGTATCGTAATATTTTTTCAAATCTTCACTAGAAATAGCAATTTTATCTATCTCTCTTTTTTGCCATACTTGAATCGCTATCTCTTTTTCGATTCTTTGTGTTACTTCTTTATATTTATCTTTATACTCAGCTGAGTTCAAAACACCACTTTTTTTTGCGTCATCATAAACTAACTCTTTAGCAACTAACTGCTCTAACACTTGCTTTCTAAATTCTGCCTGCTTTTCAGCTGGAACTTGGTTCAATCTGCCTTGCGTTGCTGCCATAAGTTCTTTATCTACATCTTGCTGTGTGATAGCCGTTCCATTGACTGTTACTAGTGTTTGCGCCATTGACATTGTCGATAAAAGGGCTAAAGACATTGCTATTTTTGTTACTGATTTCATTACACTTCCTTGATAAATTGAAAAATTTTAGTTAGTTAATACTAATGGTTATTAAACAAAACAGTTTTCTTTGTATAATTTGCCCTATGAAAAAAGTAACCAAAGAAGAAATCAAACAAATCCATCAACTTTTTATCCAAAATTATAGCGATGCAGTCACTGAACTCTCCTATAAAGATGCCTACGAGTTGGTCATTGCTGTTGCCCTCTCTGCCCAGTGTACCGACAAAAGAGTCAACCTTATCACCCCTGCTCTTTTTGAAAAATATCCCAACCCAAAAGCACTAGCAGATGCAGATATCGAAGATGTAAAATCTCTCATTAACAGCTGCTCTTTTTTTAACAACAAAGCAAAAAATATTATTGAAATGGCGAAAAGAGTCGTCACAGTTTATGGCGGCGAGATACCCATGGATGAGAAAGAGCTTGTTACACTTGCAGGCGTTGGACAAAAAACGGCAAATGTAGTGATGATAGAGTACATGGGTGCCAACCTCATGGCAGTTGACACCCATGTCTTTCGTGTTTCTCACAGACTTGGACTAAGTGACGACAAAACGGCGATAGCCACTGAAGCGACACTTGTCAAAAAGTTTAAAAACAACCTCAGAACACTCCATCAAGGCATGGTGCTTTTTGGACGCTACATCTGCAAAGCAAAAAATCCAAAATGTGACGACTGTTTTTTAACTCCCTACTGCAAAACAAAAGAGAGTTTTAAAGTTTGATAAAAATTGGATTGGTATTTGCTTGAAGCAGTTTATGACAAAATATATACTTCTCTCATCAGCACTTTTTTTATTTTCTGGATGCTTCAACAAGCATGGCATTTCACTTCAGTACTATAGCGACTGCAAAGAGTACTATGACCTTCAAGGTTACTACCATAAAGAGTGTGGCAAAGACGATATCATCACCTACAAAGAGATACGCACAAAAACGGGAGAGCTTGTTGACACTGTTGTTGGCAAAGAGGAAGAGAAACCAAAAGGGAATGTTTGGTAAAGAATAGAGTTCTTGCGAAAAATGGTCTATAAATTAAAATTACAAAATAGTTCTAGGCAATTTATCGAAAATGTACTCTAGTACATTGAGATAAATTAACGACGAAATAGGAAGTAATTTTATTTTATAGCTATGAAAGTTGCGAAATTTGCCCAGCGGAAGAGCACTTCACAGTGTGAGAATCCGCAATTTTTGACCATTTTGATATTTTCATCCTCGCTGTAAGGCACTAAGACATTCTCCAAAGCTTCTCTTTTTTGCATTATCTCATACTCTGAGTAGCCCTGCTCTTTTTTAAAATCATAGTAACATTCAATCAAATCTTTGTTGAGTTTTGGGTGGTGGCTTATCACTTTTTCACTAAAGATAAAAATGCCCTCTATTTTCAACGAAGCTGCTATCTTTTTGACAAGCTCTTCACGGATAAGTGGGCGTACAAACTGTAAGGTGTAGTTGCTTATGAAAAGTTCTGCCTCTTTGTAGTCATACTCAAGAATATCTGCATACTCCAAAATAATATCTGCATTAAACGCTTCACACTTTTTTCTGGCTTGCTCTAGCATCGCTTCGGAGTTGTCAAGCCCTATAAGTTCTGCCTTGCATTGTAGTTTTTTACTTATACTTATAAGCATCGTGGCGGTTGAACATCCCAAATCATAGGCGACACCACCGTTTTGAAGTGCTTTGAGCGCAAAAAACTGTGTAATTTTTTGCGACTCTTTATAAAACGGCACGCTTCTTTGCAACATATCATCAAAAACGGCTGCAACCTCCGCATCAAATTCAAACTGCTTTTTTATAGGTTTTGCAAAGACTTTGTCGTTCATGGATATTTTAGTTTCTCTCTATTGCATTTAGGTCGCTAAACGCCTCTTCTACTCTTTTTACAAGTGTTTTTTGACCATCTCTCAGCCATTTTCTAGGGTCGTAATAGTTTTTATTTGGCTTATCTTCACCTTCTGGGTTTCCGATTTGTCCCTGTAAATAGGCTCTATTTTTCTCGTAATAATCTTTCACACCAACCCATGTCGCCCACTGCGTGTCGGTATCGAGATTCATCTTGATAACGCCGTAGCTGATTGCTTCACGAATCTCTTCAAGCGTTGAGCCTGAACCGCCATGAAAAACAAAATTGACAGGCTTGTCTGAAGTGGAGAACTTTTCTTGAATATATTTTTGAGAGTTATCAAGTATCTTTGGAGTAAGTACAACATTTCCAGGTTTATAAACACCGTGAACATTTCCAAAAGAAGCAGCGATTGTAAAGCTTGAAGAGACTTCGCTTAACTCTTTGTAAGCGTACGCGACATCCTCTGGCTGTGTATAAAGAAGAGAGTTGTCCACGCTAGAGTTGTCCACGCCGTCCTCTTCTCCGCCTGTAACACCAAGCTCTATCTCTATGCTCATACCGATTTTGCTCATTCTTTGCAGATATTTTTTACAAATAGCGATATTTTCCTCTAGTGGCTCTTCCGACAAATCAAGCATATGAGAAGAAAAAAGAGGTTTGCCATGCGTTTTGTAGTGTTTCTCACCTGCATCAAGCAACGCATCTATCCAAGGAAGAAGTTTTTTAGCAGCATGGTCTGTATGTAAAATAACAGGTATGCCGTACGCTTCCGCCATCATATGGACATGTATTGCGCCAGAAACCGCACCTGCAACAGCAGCTCTCTCACCCTCGTTGCTAAGTCCTTTTCCTGCATAGTATGCCGCGCCGCCGTTACTAAACTGGATTATTACGGGAGATTTTACTTTTGCCGCAGCTTCTAAGACACCATTAATAGAGTCTGTTCCCACAACGTTTATTGCAGGGATAGCAAAACCACTTTGCTTTGCATACTGATAAACTTTTTGCACATCATCACCAAATAACACACCTGCTTTTACAATATCTAAAATGCCCATTTTTTAAACTCTTTTTATAAAATTTGTCCTAAATTATAGTATATGATTCATTTAAAATAACTTTTGAAAAATCCCAAGTAAGAGACGACAAATAATTTCATAGCTAAGAAATTATTTGTCGTCTCTTACTTATTTATGCTAAAATAGCACAAAAATTTCTGGGGCTTTTTATGAAACTAACTGTGGATGAATACTGTAAACGTTTTAAAATGTCCAAAGAGATGGTTCACGCTAAGATAAGAGCAAAAAAGCTAGACTGCATTGTTGAAGAGTCCCAAACTTTTATTATTGCCCCTACCGTTTCAGAAGAAGAGACAAAAGCAGCTCAAACCAATAACACTCAATTGCAAAACGCTCCAATAGTCAAACCAAAAACAACCGTTGCAACTGTTTTAGCACTTTTTCAAAAAGAGAACAACTATCTTAAAAGCAGAATTGTTCAGCTTGAGAGCAAAATCGATAAGCTTATCGACGATAAAGAGCAGATGCTACGCGATGAAAGAGATAAGATAGAGCAAATCTACAGCTCCAAAGATGAGCAACTCAAAAATATACTAACGCTTGTCAACAAAAAGATGCGCTTTGAACAAGAACAAGATGTGTTACATGAAACACATACGATAGAGAGTTATGAGCATCAAGGTGAAGCAGAGGTTGTTTCTGATGCAAATCGTAATGTAGATTTTGTTGAGCTCAAAGAGTATCTTCGCACACTTCCCATAAGATCATCTCAAAGAAAAATCATAAAAAAACGCTTCTTAGCTGCCTACGACAACGACGCAAGAGTTATCCATAAAAATGGGCAACTCTACCTTGATTTTTCAAAATACGACTATAGTGATTTGCTTGCTTACTAAAAGATTTAAAACAAAAAACATCGTTGCTACTATCGAAAAATATGCGCTAGAGAACAACTGCTCACCTCTGGAGTTCTCTTTTGCCATCAATGAGGTTGAGACCTACATTAAAACCACATCCGATGATACTTTTAAACTCTACAATGAAGATTCCCTTGGCTACTATGCTGATCCCCAAAAGATGGTCAATGAGCATCTTAGAATCAAGCAAATTTACACAATTACTCTCAAACAAGCGCCTAAACGCATCATAAAGCTCAACTATTCCGTCGATTTCTCACAGTACAATGTGCATCCTGCTCTTGTTTTACATCCTGAATCTCAAATTCCATACACAAAGTACCAACCAAAGGAGATATATCTTCTTCTCTTAAGAGAGTTCAACAACATCAAAGCTACAAACGGGATTTTAATCAACCTTTTTGATGGTGAGATGAAAGAGAAACTCAAAGCTTTTGTCAAATATCTCTACGCTGGTAAATTTGTCAAAAAGGTAAAAATTCCACTTTTTCAAGGCATCGAACCAGAGATAAGAAGAAGCAGTAAACTACTGATGCGCTTTTTGGAAAAAGATGCACACCTTCAAGTCATCGAAGTTTTAGAAGAGGAAATACTTGTTGAGTATATAAAACCTGTTTTTGGAAAAAATGGACTCAATGCCTTTGGCGATATCATTGACAATGCATCTTTGAAAAATGTTGATGATCTCAAATGCCAGATAGATGCAAAAAGTATAGAAATTCTCGAAAACAGTGATCGAAAAATTTATAAAAGCAAAATCAAAGGTTATGTTCATTTTGATGCAAAGCATTTTTATATTGACAACAAGATAAAGATGCAGTCACTCTCGCGCGTTCAAGAGCGTGTCGCAAAAGATGAAGCAAACAACATAGAAGTCATAATCGCGCAGCATGATACTTCACTTGACTCTCTTGGAGAGGGCGTAGAGCTTACCTCTGAAACTATCCATATTCACGGACATGTAGGTGCAAAATCAAGCTTAAAAGCTCTCAACCTCACCATAGATGGCGCAACGCACAAAGACTCACTGCAAGAGGCAAAGTTTGCCTTTATCAACAGACACAAAGGCAAACTTCGATGTCATAGCGCCAAAATCACACTGCTTGAGGGTGGAGAGGTTCATGCCACAAACGTAGAGATTGAAAACTCTCTCAGCGGAACTATCTATGCTGAGAATGTCACCATCGGACATGTTAAAAACAACCTAAAGATATATGCCTCCAACTCCATTACCATCAAGCTTGTAAGTGGAGAAGACAACCTCTTTAAGATTAACTACAAAGAGATTCCTACACTAAACAGCAAATACAACTTCATTACCCAAGAAATAGAAGATTTCAAGTACAAACTCGAAGGCGCAAAAAAGCACTCACCTGCAAAAATTCCACTCTTCAAAGAGAAAATCGATACACTCAAAGCAACTCAAGATTATATCCTTAACAGCGCAATGCATGCAAAAATAGCAGTACAAGAGCCTTTTAGAGGCATGAACACCATCATTTTTACACTCAACAACGATGAGGAGCTCCTCTTTAAAACAGAAGCTATTGCTTATGAACCTTTTTATCTTATTGCCTCAGAAAGCACCATAACACTTCATCCAACAAACAAAAAAATCTCCATAGAATAACCTCTTTTTTTTCCTTTTACAAATCTCTATTTTTGCTATTTCTTTTTTTCTTTTTTTAACTAATAAGTTATTTTTTATATTAACAACATACGGTTTATCGTGCAGTGCATACATTTCTTATTATTTTTAAATTGTTATTCTTTATATTATACAAATTATAATTTATATATTATAATATATTAAGTATTTATTAATAAATAAAATGTATGTTTAAGTATTTATTCTGTATTATTTTCTTTATGCAAATTAATGATCTATTTAATATTCTTCACAACTCTATTGAGTCTCGAAATAATGGGAAAAAGATTTCCCTCAAAGAGATGGCTGATTCACTAGGGATTCCTATGAGAACGTATCAAGATTGGAAACTTGGGCGTGCAAAACCACAAGCTGCAATCACTGTAATGCAAATGCTTGGCAGACTTGAGGATGAAGAGATTATTAGAGCTGTAAGAAAAATCAACAAGTTGAAGGATTAGACGGATGAGCGCACTAACACAACAAGAGAGAGATGGCTTAGAGGATGTATTTTTATCTATACAGACGACAGGTGAAAAAAGATATAAAAAAATAAAAGAATTATCGTCTTTATTTATAGCTGCCAACATAAGCAGCGTGGCTTCAAAAGTACTCAAACGTGCAAAAATCGGACTTAAAAAGAGAAAAACATTATATTTTTTCTCTTTTTTTAACAAAAAGAAGAAATCTTTAAGCAAATAAACTATAAAGTGTCTATAGCTGAATTACTTGACTAAAAAATTCTGTTTTTAAAGTTTTAGTAGTTTCGGAAAATCTTTATAAATTCAAGGGTAGATTTATGAATAAAGCTCAATTCGTTGAACTAGTACAAGCAAGTGGCAATTACAAAACTAAGGTTGAGGCTGAGGCAGCTATCAAAGCTTTTACAGAAGCGGTTGCAACTGCTCTAGTAAAAAAAGAGGATGTTTCTCTTGTAGGATTTGGTAGTTTTAGCGCTTC
>CAXNED010000010.1:0-15322 GCA_964201385.1 Sulfurimonadaceae bacterium
ATTTCTCTGCTCTCTTTATGTCCAGAAGCAAACACAAGAGCAGAACTAAGTACCAAAAGAGCAAAAAAAATAAAAATTTTTTTCAATTATTCACTTTGTGATAAAATCGCACCCATCAACTCTATATATAAATTTTTAGCGAAATTATCCACTTCATCTCTGCGAGTGATGACATAAGAACGAATCTCTTTTTCTATCTCATCGCCGTCATCGCTAAACTTATCACCACACTTCTCACGCATCATCATCTCCATTGCAGCAGCTCTATCGATGAATTTTTCAAGTTCATGTCTGACAACATCGTTATTTGCGTTAAACACGATATCCATCAGTTTGCTTTTTGGTGACCCCATAAATATATCATCTTCGTCTTCAAATAATCCGTACATTTTATATCCTCGATTTTAATAGAGTGCGATTATAACATCACTATTCTAATAAAGCCTTAACGCACAACACATTACAATACGCAAATGAAAATATACGATTTTGTGATTATCGGGGCTGGGAGTGCGGGGTGCAATGTGGCGTACTATCTGCAAAAAAGCGGCAATAGAGTTGCCGTGATAGACCAAGAGGGGGTTGCTGGTGGTGGTAGCGGGGCGGCTGGTGCATTTTTGTCTCCGCTTCCTGGAAAAGCAAATCCTTACAACTCGTTTGTCAATGAAGCTCTCTCTTTTAGTCTTGCGTTTTATGAAAAACTTTTGCCTCATGCGTTAAGCAAAAAAGGGGTTTTAAGAGTTGCAAATGAAAATTTTGACTATGAAAAACTAAACTCCAGTGCACTAGAGAACCGCTTTTTCTCTGCTGAGGAGCTGCAAACTATAACACCAAATTTTAGGCAGACAGATGGATATTTTTATGAAAATGCAGCCATTTTGAACCCTCGTGAGGTTTGTGAGGAGCTTTTGAAAGGGTGTGATTTTTACAGACAAAATGTAAAAGAGCTGTGCTTTGAAAATGGGTTTTATGTTTTTGATGCGTTTATGGCAAAAAACATCATTCTTGCCCAAGGGGTTATCAAGCCTTTGGCGCAAACTCCATACATAGAGATAGCACCTATTTTTGGCGTAAAGATAGATGTCAAAACATCTACAAAAGTACCTTTTAACATCCACAAATCCATCTCCATCTCCACAAACAAAAGTGATGGTACGGTTGCCATCGGTGCGACAAAAGAGAGACATGACACCGCAAAAATGGAGTGTCTTACTTCATGTGAGAAGTGTGCTTTTTATGTAAACACAGAAGCGGGACAAGTTGAGACACTACTGAGAGAAGCGAATGAGCTTATAAAACTAGAAGATTTAGAGGTTGTAAAAGTCTATAGAGGTGCAAGAGCAACGATAAAGAGCTACTTCCCTGTTATCGGCAAGATTTATGATTTTGATGCAAGTCTCAAAAGATACCCATCCATCAAAAACGGCACAAAGATACCGCCAAATCTGCTGGAGTGCTACCCAAACGCCTATATCATGAACGCTCTGGGTTCAAGAGGCTTTGTCCTCGCCCCTTACCTTGCAAAGATACTGGGCGAAAACATCCTACATGAAACTTCCATCCCAAAAGAGCTATCAAGCGAGAAACTATTTTACAAAATGGCGAGAAAAAGTTAAAGCGTTATCTGCGTTCCAACGCCTGCGGATGTGAAAAGTTCTAAAAGCATAGAGTGTTCTATTCTGCCGTCGATGATGTGCGCTTTATGAACTCCGCCCTCTATGGCTTCAAGACATGCATCGACCTTTGGCACCATGCCGCCGTGGATAGTTCCGTCTGCTTTGAGTGCTTCTATTTCGGCTTTTGTGAGTGTGCTAAAAAGCTCTTTGTTGTTGTTAAGTACGCCTGCGGTGTCTGTTAAAAAGATGATTTTGTTTGCACCAATGGCTTTTGCGACATAAGAAGCGCATAAGTCTGCATTGATGTTAAACCCTGGATGTCCAAGCTCGCTTCCTGCGGCGATGGGAGCGATGACGGGGATAAACTTCTCTGCCATAAGGTTCTCAATAACCTCTGCTTTTACATTTGTTATGTTGCCTGTGAGTCCCCATTTTGCGAAGTCTTTTGATTTTGCGGAGATAAAATGAGCATCTTTTCCGCTGATACCGATGGCTTTTGCGCCATGAGAGTTGAGAAGTGAAGTTATCTCTTTGTTTATCTCGCCACTCAGCACCATCTCAACGATGCGCATAACCTCTTTTGAAGTCACACGCTGACCGTCAATAAACTTACTCTCTATTTTGAGTGCATCCAACATCTCATTTATCTGACGCCCGCCGCCATGAACGATAACAGGCTTGATACCGACGAGATACATAAGCAAGATGTCCTCTGCAAACTTCTCTTTGAGCTGTGGTGTCTCTTGCGCTGAACCGCCGTATTTTATGACGATAGTCTCGCCTTGAAACTCTTTTATAAAAGGCAAAGCCTCAAGAAGTGTTTGAACTGTTTCAATCTTTTTTTGCATATTTTCCCCTATAATCATCTATAATTTTAAAAATATCTTCACGCACCTGCACATCTAAGTCTAACAACGAAAGCGGCAAACCAAACTGTTCTAGCTTGACAAAATCTTTGTAAGTTACCAAAAGAGAGTCCGACTTATCTCTCTTTAAAATCTCCAAAACCTCATCTTTGACAAAGGCATGATGGTCTTCAAAGTAGTTTTTGCTAACAACTTCTGGCAGATACGCATCAAGCCGCTGCGGTCTTGCAATGGCAGTGAGAAGCGACATTTTATCACTTTTATTTTTAAGTGTAACTACTCTTTGAAAATCAACTCCCTCTTTTAGAACAACACTCTCTTTTGTACTCCAAAGTCTCTCTCTAAATGGACCAGATGGCAAACATGAACCATTTTCGCTTCTTACATCTATAACAAAGTCAAGCTTTTTTATCTCATGTTTTGAGTAGGCATCATCCAAAAAGATAATTTTTGCGCCCATCTCTTTTGCTCTTTTGATGCCCTCTTTTCTCTCTTCACTCACAATCACAACTGCATTTGAGAGCTTGCGTGCGTAAATCATCGCCTCATCGCCGCTTGTGGCAACATCGCAAAGTATTTTACCTCTATCGCTCACGACAAAAAGTCCATGGCTCTCTCGTCCGTAACCTCGTAAAACGACCGCCACATCTTCATAGTGTGAAGCAAGGGCGGTTACAAGTGGAGTTTTACCGCTTCCGCCAACTGTGAGATTTCCCACACCAACAACTGCGACACCCAAATCCTCCGCCACTTTGCTCCTAAAGCGCAAAAACATCACGAAACAGTAGAGAAAACTGAGCGGCAAAAAGAGAAAAGAGATGGTTTTTTGGAAGAAGTTTGGGTTATAGAAATACTCTTCAACCCAAAAGATAAGCTTTTTTTTCAAATACTAAACTCTCGTAGCTGCAACTGCTTTTACTTTATCGATAACATACTGCACCTCTTTGTTTTGCATGCTTGGATAAATCGGAAGCGACATTACCTGCTGATACGTCGTGAGTGCCACTGGAAAATTGTTCACTTTTAAGAGATATTTATGTTTATAGTAAGACAAAAAGTGAAGCGGGATATAGTGAAGACCAACTTCAACGCCATGCTTTTTAAGCTCCAACGCAAAAGAGTCTCTGTTTTTGTCAACTTTGATGATATAAAGAGAGTACGGATGGTCTTCATTTGTCTTTGGTATGGAGATATGGTTTACTCCACCAAGTGCCTTGTTGTACATCTGCGCTATCTCTTGAACTCTCGCAAGATTTGCGTCCTGTTCACCAACTTTTGCACGGATATAAGCAGCGTCTAACTGGCTCATAGAGTAGTCAAAACCGATGTCCGTCACATCATAAATATACTCTAAAGAGTCCTCATCTCGCACTATAGCGTGCGTACTTAAAAGTCTTGCTCTTGTGATAATCTCTTCAGAGTTGCTCACAAGCATACCGCCGTTGCAGACATCTTTTTTAAGGTGTGCAGAGAAGTTAAAGCAGGTAATGTCTGCACCCGTCGAGCCTATCTTTTTGCCTTTGTATGTTGCACCCAGAGCCTCACTCGCATCCTCTACGATTTTGACATCATAGATAGTTGCCATAGAGTAAAGTCTGCTCAAATCAACACATTGCCCCGCAACATGAGTAACAATAACCGCTTTAAGTTTTTTGGCTTTGTTATCTTCAAGATAGGTTTCTAGTTTGTCAAGATTGATGTTGTAGGTTTGTGCGTCAATATCAATAAAAACAGGTTCAGCATCAAAATGACGCACAACTTCTGGGACGCTTGGGTGTGCATTGACTGAGCAGACAACCTTGTCACCACGCTTGAGGTCAAGTGCCAACATCGCCAAATGAAGCGCTGCCGTTCCATGGGATGTTGCAAGTGCATACTCGGCATCGACATAAGAGGCAAACTCCTCCTCAAGCTCTTTTACCTGATCAATACTCTCACCATCCAAAACATCACTCACATTTGAGTGTGCCTCTCTACTGCTCTCATACTTCCAAAATGCAACTTTCATCTCTTCTCCTTATAGTCTAATATCTCGTGGGTAGTTAAAATCGTGGTTAATAGTTCGAGAGGTAAGCTTTGCGATAAGCGGCATCTTTCTCTTAAACTGATTGCGAAAAATCCGCTCTATTATCATTTCAAGCATCTCTTTGTCATGTCCTCTTGCAACAATCTCCTCTTTGCTTAGTCGCTCTTCCACATAAAGCTTTAGCACCGCATCAAGCTGGGCATAACTGTAGCCAAGGTCTGCTTCATCACTCTGTCCATGCCACAAATCGGCAGAGGGTGCTTTATGTATGATAGGCTCTATCACGCCCAAATACTCGGCTAGTTCATACACTTCACTCTTATACAAATCGCCTATGGGATTAAGCGCACTCGCCAAATCGCCATAAAGCGTTCCGTACCCTAGCATCAACTCGCTTTTGTTACTTGTACCCAAAACCAAAGCTCTCTCTTTTGCCGAAATATCAAAGATGGTTGCCATTCTAAGGCGTGCTGAGAGGTTGCCCCGTCGGAGGTTGTCCATGTCTGGATTTTGCTCCTCATAAGCTTGAAGCATCCCCTCAATCGAAGCAGTGATAACACGAAGCCCAAAAGCATCGCAAAGCTCTTTTGCATCATCAAGAGAACTTTGTGAAGAGTAGTGCGAAGGCATCATCACGCAAAGCAGATTCTCTTTGAAAACTCTCTGTGCCAGCAGTGCCACAACAGCAGAATCGACCCCGCCACTCAGTCCCAAAACAACATTTTGGATGCCCGTCTTACGAACTTCATCATCCAAAAAACAGCAAAGATGTTCTGTTATAAGCTCGTACTTCTGCATCATTAACCTTTGGTAAACTTTAAAGAAAATTATTATATCGAATTTTGGTAACCGATGTTATACTTTCGCAAAAAAAAGAGTGTACTATGAATATAAAAGTAAAACCTATGGGTGATTATCAGACAAACTGCTATATTGTGAGTGTGGATGGGAAGGATTTTATCATAGACCCTGGGATGGGGGCGACACAATGGGTGATGCAAAATGTGACCAATCCCGTTGCCATCCTCAACACCCATGGACATTTTGACCATGTCTGGAGCAACGCCGAGTTGCAAGAGAAGCTAAAAATCCCACTCTACACTCCAAAGGCAGATGTTATGCTGCTTCAAGAGAGTTCTTGGATGCCAGATTTGCCACCTTCAAAACCAAATGTAGAAGTAGAAGCAAATCAAGAGTTCGATTTTGACGGGGTAAAGGTAAAGTTTTTGCATTTTGCTGGACATACACCAGGGTGTTCGATGATAGAGATAGGAGATGCACTCTTTAGCGGTGATTTTATCTTTGAGCGTTCCATCGGGCGTACAGACTTTCCCTACTCCTCTCCAGAAGAGATGAGAGAGTCACTAAGACGCTTCAAAGAGATTCCTTACGACAAAACCATCTACCCTGGGCATGGCGGCACAACCACCATCAAACAGGAGCAGCAGTATAGCGACTACTGGATAGCTAATCTTTAACGCTACTCCTCGTCGTTCTCTTCACCGCTAAGTTTTAGCTTGAGAACGTGTCTCTCTGTAACTACCGTCTTAAATTCACCCTCAAATACTTTGATATCAAGAACGTTCGCTATGACATGAACATTTCTTTTTCTTCCCTCTTTATGGCGTACTTTTGCAGTGAAGTTGACGATATCTCCAAACTTTACGGGTGATAAAAACTGACAATCACTCGCGACTAAAACAACATTTCTCTCATTTACCGCCGCCATTGCCGCAAAATCAGCAGCGCTAAAGATAAAGCCGCCATGGATAAGCCCCATCGAATCAGCAATCATCTCATGCGTTGTGACAAGTTTGAGATTGACATAGCCATGCTCTAGCTTTTCTATCTCACCGCACAAATCTTGGTTGATTCTCTCGTGTGTTGTAAGGAGTACCTCATTTTTATTTTGATACTCATTTATCTCCAAATCGTCATCATCTTCCATCATCTCTTGTCGTATTTTGCTCATTTTTTCTCCTTTTTTACTCTCACATAAACTCTCGCAGGTGCGGGGTAACCCTCCACCGTCTTGCTACTGTCCTCTTTATCTAAAAAATCCTCCAAAGATTGCCCCTCTATCCATGAAGTCTTTCTCTGCTCACTCGCATCCGTTTTAGAGGTCTCCAAAACCTCAAAACTATCAAATCCCGCACGCAAACACCAATTTTTTAACGCACTTATGGTTGGCACAAAATAGACATTTGGTATCTTTGAGTAAGACGATGCAGGAGAGAGGCAAATCTCATCCTCTCCCTCAATATAAAAAGTATCCAAAAAGAGTTCCCCCTCTTTGTCAAGCCCTTTATAGAGAGATTTTAGCATCGCAACGGGGTCACTTCTATGATAAAGAACTCCCAAACAAAAGATGGTGTCAAACTTCTGCTCGTAAAACTCCACATGTTCTACGCCCAAAAGTTCATAAACAATGTCGCTTTTTACAAAATGGTTGATAAAATCAAATTGTGTTTTAAAGAGTGGCGATGGGTCAAAACCAACGAGGAGTTTTGGCGCATCCTCTTGCATTCTAAAGAGATAGTACCCATTGTTGCATCCTATATCGGCAACTCTTTTATCTTTTAAATCAAAATGTTTTCGCAAAAGGTTGTACTTGACGTTGCTTCGCCACTCTGAGTCTATATATGTGTCAAAAAGAGCAAATGGTCCCTTACGCCAAGGCATCATAAGCCTTGCCGTCTCTTCTATGTTTTTTGGGGCTTCGCCTTTTACTGTAACGGCATCGTTTAACTCAACTTCCCATGAACCCTCTTGCAGATTTGCCAAAGCCTCTCTAAGTGGAGCAATATTTTTCCACTCCATCCACTTTGCACGCTCTTTTCTTAACTCTTTTATATTCATCTTAATCACTGTAATATGTTAAATTTACTATAATTGTACCTTAAAATAGGTAGGAGCATAAATGAGAATAGAAAAAAAAGCGACGGTTGTCTCCACATCTGTAGCTACACTTCTTGTGATGATGAAAATGACAGTCGGGATACTAAGCGGTTCTATCGCTGTTTTGGCATCTGCTATCGACTCTTTACTTGACTTAACGGTCTCTTTATTTAACTACTTTGCTCTTCACAATGCAGAAAAAGACCCTGATGACACTTTCAACTATGGACGCAGCAAGATAGAGCCGCTTGCAGCAGTTATCGAGGGAACAGTTATCTCGCTCTCTGCTCTTTTTATCCTCTATGAAGCACTTGTGAAGATTGCGCATCCACGAGAGATGGAACATATGGGCATAAGCATTGCTGTGATGGTTGTCTCTATCATCATCACCTCTTTTCTAGTTCTTTTTTTAAACAGAGTAGCAAAAAAAACAGGCAATATGGTTATAAAAGCCGACGCACTGCACTACAAGACAGACATTATCTCCAACGGTGCTGTTCTTTTGGCTTTGGGGCTTGTCTCCATGAGTGGGGAGCAGCTTTTTGACCCTATTCTTGGGGTTTGTATCGGTATCTATATGATTTATTCAGCCATGCCTATCATCAAAGAGGGAATACTAATGCTACTTGATGCGGCACTTCCTGAAGAGGAGATAGAAACCATTAAAACTATTTTACAAAGCGACAAAGCAGTGACCAACTTCCACCACCTTCGTACAAGAGAGTCTGGTTCACACGTCTTTATCTCTGTGCATCTTGTCTATAACGTCAGCATTTCGCTCTACGATGCGCATCTTGTGGCGGACAAACTAGAGCTTAAAATCAAAGAGTATTTTAAAGAGAAAAAAGCCCACGTACTTATGCACATGGACCCTTACGATGATTCAGAGATTAATGATGCAGAGGACTTTTACTAAAACTAAAAGCTACCTCGCAAACTCCACTGCCCTACTCTCTCGGATTACATTTACTTTTATATCGCCTGGATATTGAACTTTCTCTTCTATCTCTTTTGCTATCTCTTTTGCCAAAAGAATCGACTCATCGTCATTTACCAGTGAAGCATTGACAATGACCCTTACTTCTCGCCCTGCATTGATAGCATAGGCTTGTTTTACGCCCGTATGTTCAGAGGCTATCTCCTCTATGGCTGTTACTCTTTTTAAGAAACTCTCAAGCACTTCACGTCTTGCTCCAGGTCTTGCGGCAGAGAGCGCATCTGCCGCACAAACCGCACCACACTCGATGGAGTTTATCTCTTCATGCCCATGGTGTGCATAAATCGCATTGATAACCACACTGTGTTCATTGTAGCGATTACAGATTTGCGCACCCAAATCAACGTGATTTCCCTCATGCTCATGCGTAAGTGCTTTACCTATGTCATGAAGAAGTCCCGCTCTTTTTGCAAGCCTGATATCTCCACCCATTTCAGCAGCCATCATACCCGCCAAATGCGCAACTTCAAGCGTATGTGCAAGAGCATTTTGTCCGTAACTCGCACGGTAGCGAAGCTTTCCTATAAGCTTGACAAGTTCAGGATGCATCACACCGATATCAAGATCGATGACTATCTCTTCACCCTCAGCCAGCGTCTCTGCTTCAAACTCATCGCAAACTTTATTGTAAATCTCTTCGATGCGCGCAGGTTGAATACGCCCATCTTGGATAAGAAGCTCAAGCGTTTTTGTAGCAATCGCACGGCGATAAAGGTTAAAACTGCTCACCAAAATTGCATTTGGCGTATCATCGATGATGATATCAACACCCAAAAGTGTTTCAAGCGTCTTGATATTACGCCCCTCTTTTCCGATAATGCGCCCTTTGAGCTCATCATCGGAGAGGTAAACTAGATTTGTCAAACGCTCTGCTGCAAATTCTCCCGCATAACGGCTAGTAGCCTGTGCTAAGATATAGTTTGCTCTTTTTTTGCCCTCTTCTCTTGCCTGATTTTCATAGCGCCTTACAACATGCGCTATCTCTGCACGAGACTTTTCCTCTACTTTTTGTAAGAGAAGCGTCTTTGCCTCTTCTCTTGTCATTCCAGCACAGTGCTGCACTGCACTGAGCGCCTCATCTATCTTCTCTTCGTATCTCTTTTTTAGTAAACCCAGAGACTTTTCATTTCTTTTTAAATCAACTTGTCTTGCTTTGAAAGTAGCGACTTCATCTTGAAGCCGTCTCTCTTCATTTTGTTTATAGCGTTTAAAAGTTTGCTCTTTTTTTGCAACATCCTCTTCTCTTTGTACAAGGTCAGCCTTGGCTCTCTCTTTTGCATTTTCATACAACTTTGTAGCCTCTAACTCTATCTCTTGAGATTTTATGTTTGCTTTGTAAAGAAGCAGGTGCGCTTCATTTTCTATCGCACTTGCCTGAGCTTTTGCTTTTTCGACATATATATCAAAATTCGCACTCGTTATTTTTTTAGAAATGAAAAAACCTACAAGCCCACTAACGGAGGCGATTGAGCCTCCAATTAGTATCTCGTTTAGCACTTCTATTCCTTATTTTAGCCATATTTTGTACTTTTATATTTGGCGTAATTATCACATCACAAGCGATATCGTAACTATCACAAATGAACTCTTTTGTATAACAAAACTCTGATTGTATAAAAATTGTATATGGTCTCTTTTTTAACTTTGCAAAGAAACGATCATACATCCCTTTTCCAAAACCAACTCTTTGTAAATTTCCATCTACGCCAACAACAGGCACTATAGCTACATCAATTTTTTTAATATCTCTTAAACTCGTTCCCGCTTCATAAATACCAAATTTTTTTTTCTTCAGCGGTAACCTAAATGGTACCATCTTAAAACTTTCGCCTTGCATAAATGGAACAAAAATCGTATATTTTTTTCTCATTTTTTTGATTGCTTTTGCGGTATCTGCTTCAAAAGGGAGTGAAGTATAAAAAAGAATCTTTCTCTTTTTTATCTTTTCTAGCTCTTTTAAAAGCTGCAAATTAATCTTTTGATTTTTATAAAAACGGTTATGTTTGGGGCTATTTTTGATTTTATCCAGACATTTTTTTCTAAAAATTGTTTTTGTAAGAGCCATCTCAAATCTTTATGGATATAATTTTGGCTATTTTACTTTAAAAATTGAAAATAAGGTCTTACAATGTCAAAAAAATATATTCTTCTTTTGGGCGTGCTCTCTGCACTCCTCTTTCACGGTTGTTCAGATAACAAAAAAGAGGGCGGCAATACCTCTGCAAGCGCAAACCAAATGATAGCAACTACCGATTTTCCACTCAAAGGCTTGGATGGCAAGGAGTATATTGTTAAAAAATCTGGGCAAAGTTTCACGCTTGATGGTGCGGGAGATAAAATCGTTATCTTAGACATCTTTGCAACTTGGTGTCCGCCATGCCGTGCTGCAGCAAAACATCTAAGCTCACTTCAAGAAAAATACAAAGAAAATCTTATCGTTATCGGTATAACAATTGAAGAAAATATAGCAAATGAGAAGCTCAAAGAGTTTGCATCTACTTATAAAGCAAACTATGTTTTAGTCAACTCTGAACAAAACAGACGCCTAAGCAATGCTATAGTAAAAGAGCTGGGTCTTGGGGAGAGATACCCAATCCCAACGATGGCGATGTACAAAAATGGACAACTCATCAACCACTATGTGGGTGCAACTGAAGAGGAGTTTATTGAAAGCGACATCAAAAACGCTTTAGGCAAATAGTGATGTTTGGATTTATAAAAAAATCACTCAGCAAAACAGCTGAGGCGATAAAGTCAATAGTTCCAAAGAGACAAACTTCATTCACTAAAGAGGAGATTGAAGAGATTTTGCTTGAAGCAGATGTTGAGTACTCGCTTGTAGAAATTATCTTAAACGAGATATACCAAAGCAAAGTGACACGCGATATTTTACGCTCCAAACTTCTTGCCACCCTTGCCTACACAACATACGAAGAGCCAAAATTTACAGCACCTTTCGTAGAGCTCATAGTCGGCGTCAACGGTGCGGGCAAAACAACAACCATCTCAAAACTTGCAGCCCGCTACAAGAGCGAGGGGAAAAAAGTAATCCTTGGTGCTGGAGACACCTTTCGTGCGGCAGCTATTGAGCAACTCACTCTTTGGGCGAAAAAACTAGATATCCCTATCATCGCCTCAAAACAGGGGCATGACAGCTCTGCCGTTGCGTACGACACCATAGATTCGGCAAAGTCAAAAGGGTTTGACCATGTTATCATCGATACAGCAGGACGTCTTCACACCCAAACAAACCTTGCAAATGAACTCAAAAAGATTCACAGAATCTGCGACAAAGCCCACAGCGGCGCACCACATAGAACTATCCTTATCATCGATGGCACGCAAGGCAACTCTGCCATAGCGCAAGCAAAAGCCTTCAACGAAATGATAGGTATTGACGGCATTATCATCACAAAACTTGACGGAACAGCAAAAGGCGGAAGCGTCTTTAGCATCGCTTATACGCTTGAGCTTCCTATCCTCTATGTCGGAACAGGCGAACAGCCAGAAAATCTCACACCGTTTGACAAATATGAGTTTGTCGATGGTCTGCTTGACGCTATCTACTCGCAAGAGGAGAGTTAGACTTCTTGCAAAACTAAAAACACGTTCACTTAGTTTTTAGTTTTGCAAGAAGTCTTTAAATAAATATGACAATTTGCCATATTTTTGCACCTTTTATACTTTTCTCTCTATAATTCATCAAAATTTTCAAAAGGTTGTTGTAGATGTCTAAGAAAAAAATCCTTTTTGAGTGCCAACATTGCGGACTTACCACTCCAAGATGGATGGGCAAATGTACAAATTGCGGGGCGTGGGACTCTTTTGTAGAACTAAACGAACAGCAACAAGAGGTCGTAAAAAAGACAAAATCAACCTCTGCTTCCTCAGCAAAAGCCATCAGCATCAACGATATAGAAGAGGAGGAGATATTTCGCTTTAGTTCGGGCAATCCTGAACTAGATACAGTTCTTGGCGGCGGCGTAGTTCCAGGTTCACTTACACTTATCGGCGGAAGCCCTGGGGTTGGCAAGTCAACACTTCTCTTAAAAGTCGGTGGCGACATAGCTTCTAGCGGACAAAATGTTCTCTACGTAAGCGGAGAAGAGTCTAGCTCACAGATAAAACTGCGTGCAAATCGCCTTAGGGCAAACCAAAATTCTCTTTATCTCTTGAGTGAGATTCGTCTGGAGCAGGTTTTAGTTGAGCTAGAACACAGAGCATATGATTTTTTGATTATCGACTCCATCCAAACGCTCTACTCCGAAAACATCGCCTCCGCCCCAGGTTCTGTAACTCAGGTCAGACAGATAACATTTGAGTTGATGCGCATAGCAAAAGATAAAAATATCGCCATCTTCATCATAGGGCATATCACTAAAGAGGGCTCTATCGCTGGACCTAGAGTCTTAGAGCACATGGTGGACACCGTTCTTTACTTTGAGGGCGACTCCTCGCAAGAGCTTAGAATCCTTCGTGGGTTTAAAAACCGTTTTGGACCAACAAGTGAAATTGGTGTTTTTGAGATGCGCAGTGATGGGCTTGTATCGGCAACTGATATTGGTTCGAGGTTTTTTAACCGTGATTCTGAACAGGCTGGCTCTGCACTCACAGTCATCATGGAGGGTTCTCGCCCGATTATCCTTGAAGTTCAAGCACTTGTTTCAGAGTCACACACTGCAAACTCCAAACGCCAAGCGACTGGCTTTGACAATAACCGACTCAATATGCTCTTAGCACTTTTGGAGAGAAAGTTAGAGATTCCACTCTCTGGATATGATGTTTTTATCAACGTAACAGGCGGGATTAAGATCAGCGAAACATCGGCGGATTTGGCAGTGCTTGCAGCCATCATCAGCAGTTTTCGCAACCGTGCCATCTCAAAAAAGACTATTTTTATCGGCGAGGTAACTCTTGTTGGGGATGTAAGGGAAGTTTACGGCATGGATGTGAGGCTCAAAGAGGCACATATGCAAAATATCACTAAGGCACTTGTCTGCAAAAAACCTTTAGAGAAAACCAATATCAAAACGTTTATCGTCGATGAAGTGACAAAACTCCTAGAATGGTATTAGCTGATGTAACGCACTAAAACGAACAAGTCCGTTTAAGTGGCAGGGACAAAATTGTCCCTACAACCCCCTAAAGCTACGAAAAACAAGTTTTTCGAGAGTTGCAAAGCATTTTAAACCTACTTTATTCTATTGGTAGTATAATTTCTAAAATTTTTTTAAAGGAAATCATTTTATGGACGCACAAGTAAGAAGCGAAGAAAAATTCTCTAAAATATCAATCGCATATGAGGGAAAAGAGGAAGGGGAACTTGTATGCTCCACAATTGACAAAATCACTGCAAAACATGATATAAAACCTGAGTCATACACATGTCACATATCTGACACCAAAAATGTTGTTGTGCTTGAGTATCATGATGATGTTGATAGAGAAGCTGGAGCGATATTTGAAGAGATTATCAAAACATTAAATATACAAATCTGTGACTAGAGTTCAAATTTTGCTATACTAACGAGACTACATTCAAGGAAGAAATTATGGCTGATAAAGAGACAAAAAAAGAAGAAGAGAGTACAAGCGAGGGCAAAAAGTCAAATATGCTGATGATTATCATCATTGTTGTATTACTCCTCATTATTGTCGCAGGTGCTGTTGTTGCGTTTCTTTTGATGGGCGAAGATGAAAAGAAGAGTGCACAGGCTCAAGCTCCACAACAAGTAGAGCAAGCTGCTGCACCTCAAGCACAGCAAAAGAGCACATCAAGCAGATCAAAAGAAGATGGCGATGAGATGGGGTCAAAAAAACTAAGTCAAATTGGCACGCTCTACCCGCTTGATGCTTTTACAGTTAACCTAAAGAGTGATTCTGGTCGTCGTTATCTCAAAACAACTATTTCGCTTGAGCTTAACGGCAAAGAGTTAAGCATGGAGCTTGACAACAAAAAACCTGTTATAAGAGATAGGATCATCAGAATCTTAACATCCAAAACACTCGAAGAGATCTCCTCTAAAAAAGGGAAACAGAAAATTTCAGAGCAGATTATGGACACACTTAACTCTATGATTACAGACGGAAGCATAGATGGTATCTACTTTACAGAGTTTGTTATTCAGTAGATGATTGGCATTGACCTCATAAAAGTATCTCGTATGGAGCGCTTTATCCAACGATTTGGAAACAGAGCGCTTGAGAGATTTTTGTCCGAGAGTGAGATAGCTCTTGTCAAAAACAACAAAACTGCTTCTGGGTTTTGGGCAGCCAAAGAGGCGTGTTCTAAAGCTCTTGGAGTGGGTATCGGTATGGAGTGTGGATTTCACGATATAGTGATTTATAAAACTCAAAACGGTGCGCCAAAACTGCAACTTACACAAAAAATTATCGAAAAATTTGCTATTTCAGATATAAGTCTCTCTATCACGCACGATGGGGAGTATGCTATCGCCGTTGTGGCAATAAGTAAGAGACCATAAACAATCTCTTACTTAAAATCAACCTCCGCCAACAAAATCAAGTAACTCGATTTTATCTCCATCTGAGAGTCTATGCGTTGCCCACTCATTTTGTTTTATAATTTGCATATTTACAGCTGCTGCCATTACTTGATCTTTTATATGTAACTCTTCTAACATTGTCTCTAGCGTCATTTGCGCCGTAAACTCTTTTATTTCGCCATTGATAGTCAGTTTCATCTTTCTCTCTTTTTTTCGTTATAGTATCCAATTTTATTGAATATGGAATCAATAATGGATATAATAAATAAAAACAGTGTGAGGTTGTCTTTGAATTTTAAAGAGTTGCTCAATGATACAAAAAAGTTCTCTATTCTCTTTGTTGAAGACCATGATGAGTTACGGGAAAATACCAGAGAAATTTTAAATAAATTTTTTGAAAATGCCCATAGTGC
>CAXNED010000011.1:0-15214 GCA_964201385.1 Sulfurimonadaceae bacterium
TCACTTTAACTATAATTAGCGAATTTTTAAAAAAGGAGACTTTTCATGCAGATAAGTGGCGCACAGATGGTCATTGAAGCTTTGGTTGCAGAAGGGGTAGATACCGTATTTGGCTACCCAGGTGGAGCAATCATGAATGTCTACGATGAGATTTATAAACAAACAAATTTTAAACATATACTCACTAGACATGAACAAGCTGCCGTACATGCTGCAGAGGGTTACTCAAAAGCAAGCGGAAAAGTCGGCGTTGCGATGATTACAAGCGGTCCAGGGTTTACAAATGCCGTTACAGGACTTGCGGATGCTTACATGGACTCTATCCCGCTAGTTGTTATCAGCGGACAAGTTCCGATGAGCCTTATCGGCACAGATGCGTTTCAAGAGATAGATGCAGTAGGCATCAGCCGTTCATGTACAAAACACAACTATCTTGTAACAGATGCTAAGGATTTGGCACGTGTACTTAAAGAGGCGTTTTACATAGCTGCAAGCGGTCGCCCAGGTCCTGTTCATGTCGATATCCCAAAAGATGTCACAGCACAAATCGCAGAGTTTGACTACTCTATAGAGCTTGATTTGGAGACTTATAAACCACATACAAAAGGTAACCCTCGCCAAATCAAAAAGGCGATGGATGCTATCGCAAAGGCGAGACGTCCTCTTTTTTACCTTGGCGGCGGTATCATAAACTCAAATGCGGCGTACGAAGTAAGAGAGCTTGTTCATAAAACTGGCATCCCTGCCGTTGAGACATTTATGGCACGTGGCACACTAAGTCATGATGATGAGCTGCTTATCTCGATGCTTGGTATGCACGGAAGCTATGCGGCAAATATGGCTATGAGTGAGACCGATTTGGTTATCGGTTTGGGCGCGAGATTTGATGACCGTGTTACGGGTAAACTCTCAGAGTTCGCTAAAAATGCAGGCGTTATCCACGTGGACATCGACCCTGCAAGTATCTCAAAGTTAGTTATTGCTGATTATCCGATAGTTGGGGATGTCAAAAACGTTGTCAACGAGATGCTTGAGCAATCAAGCGTAGTGAATCCTGCAAAATATGCATCTTGGAGAGAGACAATTCGCAATTTTGACGAGCTACATCCGCTAACGTATCATGAAGACACAGAGAGACTCAAGCCACAATGGGTTATACAAAGAGTAGGCGAGCTTTTAGGCGATAGCGCAAACATCTCTACAGACGTTGGACAACACCAGATGTGGGCTGCACAATTTTACCCTTTTTCACGCCCAAGACAGTGGATAAGCTCAGGCGGACTTGGAACGATGGGATTTGGTTTTCCAGCGGCAATGGGCGTAAAAGTTGCATCACCTGAAAAAATCAGTATCAACTTTACGGGTGATGGCTCTATACTTATGAATTGTCAAGAGCTAATGACAGCAGTGGAGAAGAAAATCCCTGTTATAAACATTATCTTAAATAACAACTACCTCGGTATGGTACGACAGTGGCAGACGCTATTTTACGATAAGCGCCACAGTGAAACAGACCTAAGCGTTCAGCCAGATTTTGTAAAACTTGCAGAGGCATTTGGCGGTATCGGCTACAGAGTTACTACAAAAGCAGAGTTTGACGCGGCACTTCAAGAGGCAGTTGCAAAAAATATAGTTACTTTTATAGATGTTGTTGTTGAGAGACTAGAGAATGTTATGCCGATGGTTCCAGCGGGCGGGTCACTCTTTAATATGATGCTTTTAGAGAAGAAGGAGAGAAAATAATGCAAGAAGAAAACGCAAGAAGAGTTATCTCAGTTATTGTGGTTAACGAAGCAAGTGTCCTCTCTCGTATCACAGACCTCTTCTCAGGACGTGGGTACAACATCACATCGCTTACAGTCGCTCCGATTCCAGAGAGCAGATACTCAAGACTTACCATCGTCACATCGGGTTCTATCCGTGTGATAGAGCAAATCACAAAGCAGTTGCATAAACTCATCCCTGTTTTAAAGGTGTATGAGCACGCTGATTTGGTTGAAAAAGAGATGGCGCTTGTAAAGTTTCCTGCCTCTGAAAACATTACAGACATCGCAACACTCTGTGCGGCGTACAACGGCAAGATTGTCAATGTTGGCGAAAATGTTATCATTACCATGGTTGCAGATGAGCCAAAAAGAGTTGATAACTTCCTAAAAATCATCAACAAATACAACCCAAAAGAGATTGTAAGAAGTGGTGCTGTAGCACTAGAGAGATAAGCTGATGCTCCTTAGCGCTATTGCGTTACATCTCAATCTTCCTTTTGTGGGGAGTGATGTCGAGCTAGACTCTATGAATGAGTTAGCTCTCGCATCTCCTGCACAACTTGCTTTTGCAGTCCATAAAAAATACTTTGCCCAGCTAGAGTCTTCAAGAGCAAAAGCTTTTTTGATACCACACGACCTAGTTGCATATCTGCCACAAAACGCATCTTATATTGTCTGTGATGATGTTTCCATCTCCATGGCATACACGACAAAACTTTTTCATAAAAGACCTATAGAACCCGAACTTTTACCTCCTGTTATAGGAAAAAACTCCATCGTTGATAGTTTGGTAAGAGTTGAAAATGGGGCGGTGATTGGTGATGATGTCATCATCATGGCAGGTGCTTACATAGGGACAAATGTACGTATCGGAGATGGCACTATCATCTATCCAAATGCGACCATATATAGAGATTGTGTTATCGGTAAGGAGTGCATCATTCACTCTGGAGCGGTTATTGGGGCGGATGGATTTGGATTTTCACATACAAAGACGGGTGAGCATGTCAAAATCTATCAAAATGGAAATGTCATCATAGAGGATTGCGTTGAAATCGGCGCAAACTGTGCCATAGACAGAGCTGTTTTTAATACAACCATCATAAGACGTGGTTCAAAACTTGACAATTTCATCCATATAGCACATAATTGCGACATCGGAGAGCACTCTATTTTTGTGGCACAAACTGGTGTCGGCGGTTCTACAAAACTGGGACGAAACTGTGTCATCAGCGGGCAGAGTGCCTTTAGTGATCATTTAGAAATCGCCCCTTTTTCAACATTTACCGCACGAAGCGGCGTAACAAAAAGCATCAAAGAGAGCGGAGGAGTCTATAGCGGCTTCCCTCTTATGAAACATAAAGATTGGAAAAGACTGCAAGTAAGGATTGCAAAGCTAAACGAGGAGAGATAATGGATTTAAGAGAGTGTGCAAAAATCATCAATGCAGAGTTTAAAGGCGAAAATCTTGAAGTAACAAAGATGAATACGCTCAAAGACGCCACATCAAGTGAGATATCTTTTGTAGCAAACGCAAAATATGTCAAAGATATCCAAGACTCTAAAGCAGGGGCGATTATCATCCACAAAGATATGCAAGAGTTTGTTCCATCAACCGCTGTCGCACTTGTGGTTGAAAACCCTTACTGGGAGATGGCAACGCTCTCAAAACATTTCGCTCCACCCATCGAAGATAGCTCTTTAGGCGAACCAAAGATAGGCGAGGGGAGTGTTGTTTCCCCAAAAGCGGAGATTGCAAAAGGGGCAGTGATAGGCAAAAACTGCACGATTATGGCACATGTCTATGTGGGCGCAAATGCAGTTATTGGAGACAACACCGTACTTTATCCAAGCGTCACCATCTATAGAGACTGTGAGGTTGGAAGCAACTGTATCATCCATGCAAACACCACAATCGGGAGTGACGGCTTTGGTTTTGCTACAAACAGGTTGGGTGAACATAGAAAGATTTATCAAAATGGCAATGTTATCGTAGAAGATGATGTAGAGATTGGCAGTTCAAGCGCCGTGGATAGAGCAGTTTTTGGAAGCACGCTTATCAAGCATGGTGTAAGAATCGACAACCTTGTGCAAGTCGGGCATAACTGCATCATCGGTGAACACTCTGTTTTAGTTGCACAATCAGGCATTGCAGGCTCAACTACATTAGGTAGAAATGTCGTTATGGGCGGGCAAAGCGCGGCAGCAGGACATCTCAACATCGCTCCTTTTTCAACCATGGCAGCACGTAGTGGCGTGACAAAAAGCATCAATGAGAGTGGCTTAACATTTGCTGGTTTTCCTTTGATGGAACACAAACTATGGCTCAAGCTTCAGGGCAAAATCGCTAGACTCATAAAATAATACTATATGAGGAGTTTACAATGTCAAAAACGATATCATTAAGCGGAACAAAAAAAGGTGTTATTTCGGTAACAAAGATAGATGAACCTTATGGAGCTGGTAGCCACTCTGTAGCAAGTATTGGTATATCTTTAGCTGGAAATGCCGATGAACCAGAATGGAAAGTCCATATTCCACTTAAAAATCTTGATGAAGTTATCGAGGCTCTTAAAGAGCTTAAGTAGCAAGCGGGAGCGTGATTGAAAAAAAAGTTTTTTTTATTTCTTTTCTTTACAACGCTCCTTTTTGGGGAAAAACTCCAACTTCTTTTTGAGGGAAATCATCACGTAACATCGAGTGAGCTATATGAGTCATTAGATTTGCATAAACCCTCTTTTTATGAGTTTTATAAAGAAAAACCATCCATTGATGAGAGAACTCTTGAGCTTATCACGCAAACACTCAAAGAGTATTATAAAACAAGAGGATTCTTTCATACAGAGATTGTCTCTAAGAGAGAAAATCAAAACATCATCCTCGCCATCCAAGAGAATGCACCCATTATCATAAAACATATCTCAAATCACGCCGAATTAGATTTTAATGGAATTATCCCTCTTAAAGTGGGTGATTTTTTTGATTCAAACAAATTCACGCAGAGCAAAAAAGACATAAGACATTTTTACGCAAACAACAGCTACTGCAATGCATCCATTGATGCCAAAGCATGGATTGACAAAGAGCGCAATGAAGCCTATCTGCACTACGAATCAAGCAAAAACAAAGAGTGTTACTTTGGCAATATCGAGATTGTTCCATCCAAAAATATAGATGAGGAGATTGTTCGCTCCTTGCTTTTGATGCGTCAGGGCACAGAGTTTTCCTCAGAGAGTGTGACAAAAAGCTATGAAGAACTCTACGCCTACGAGGGAGTTTCCAAAGCGATTATCGACACAGAAGTTGTCCATGAAAATCAAGTCAATGCAACGGTGAGCATCATCCAAAACGAAAATCCTCTGCGTTTTGAGTTTGGGGTTGGTGCGAGCAGTGATGAGGGTGCGATGACCTCCATTGGTCTTTTGCATAGAAATTTTTTAGGAAATCTAAAAACACTTAGTCTTAGGAGCAAAGTTGCACAAATCAAGCAAAATGTGATACTTGCCTTTGATATGCCACTTACCAATAGGAACTTTACAGGTTTTGAAACTGGATATGAAAATGAGCACTTTTTGGGCTTTAAAGAGTACAAGTTTTTCTCAACTCTCTACTTAAAACAAAGAAGAGGGAAACATACCGTTAAAGAGAGCCTTATTTTTGACCAAATAAACACTTATGAGAGTGATGATGAAGCTCTTTTTCCACCAAATCAGCTCTTTATCATCTCACCAAAACTTGAGTACGCATATGATAGCCGAGATAAGATTTTGGATCCAAGTAGCGGCTACTTTGTCAAAGGAGAGATAACAGCTTCCCAAAAAAGTACCATTTCCGATGCAACATACTACAAGCTCAAAGCAAGCAGCGGGACGATTTACTCTTTAAACAACAGCACTCTTGCCCTCAAAGCAGAGTATGGAACGCTCAAACTCACAGAGGGCGCGATTCCGACATCTTACCGCTTTTTTGCAGGAGGGATGCACAGCAACCGAGGGTATGGATACAGAGAAATCGGTCCAGTTAATGCTGCAGGTGACCCACTAGGTTTTGACTCCATCATGGAAGCGACTGCTGAGCTGAGATTTAATGTTTATGGCGATTTTGGAGGTGTTGTTTTTAGTGACAACAGCTATGTGGGAGATAGCAGCGCACCAAATTATGCAAACGGATACCATAGCGTTGGGTTTGGCATCCGCTACAAAACACCCATCGGACCTATCGCTGTTGATGTTGGCTGCGACATTGAAGATCCTTTAAAACAGTATGCACTTCACTTTCATATCGGAGAGCTGTTTTGATAAAAAAATTGCTTCTCTTTCTCCAAAACAGCATGCTTTTTTTTGTTGTGCTTGTTCTATTTACTCTTTTTGTCTTTTTTCAAAAAGATGTTGTTCCATTTTTGGCGCAAAAATATCTCAAAGAGTTTGATGTAACATATAGTTCGATTGAGGGGACGCTTTTTCATGGTGTCGAGGTCTTTGATTTTGCTTACAAAGAGAGCATCAAGGCAAAAAAACTCACTCTCAAGTATAACTTTTTCTCTCTCATTCAGCCAACGCCAAGAGTAGCATTTTTGGGAGGCAGTGAAGTTTTTATCAACTTAGATACGCTTTTGGCATCTTCTAATACCAACGCCTCCTCTTTTGCTCTGAATATCTCAAAAACAGAACTCAAAAATGCCACCATGCGCTATAAAAATGAGAACTATCTGTTTGATTTGGATGCTACAAACCTTAGCTATAGAGAGCTGCTAGACATAGAAAAACTGGAGCTAAAAGCAAAGACGAGATACGCCAATGGGACGTTTGATGGAGAGGTAAAAGAGAGTGTTTTAAAGGGAAAATCTTCTCTGCAACTCTCCAAAGAGATAGAGAAAAAATATATAGATTTTTTAGAGTACAACCCAAAAAAACTTCTCCTCGATGTTGTCATAGATACAAAAAAAATTGACCTTCATACAACACTTAAAAATGCAAAGATAAAAGATTTTTCAGATTTCTTTATTGCCGATGCCACAGTTAGCTTCTCTTATCTCATAGAAGAGGGGAGTTTTAGTGTCGATACAGCTTATGATGCACACTATGAAGAGTATGCGGCGAAAATAAAACAGAACGTTTTTGTAGATGCAAATTTTGAGGTGTACTCAAAACTCGAAGCAAACATTACCGATACAAAAAACAGACTTCCTTTTGACACATTTCGTATGGATATCAAGCACAACAAAAGTGCAACTTATGCACACTTTAGCGCAAAAGAGATAGAAGCAGATGTTACAACAAATGATTTTAAAAAGTTTTTCATTGATGCAAACACACGCTATGCAAAATTTGATGCGGAGATTTTGCGAGATAAAAACGAGACATTTATAGAATCAAACATTCATCCAAGCAAAGAGTTTTTACACTACAAAGGGTATGATTTAACGAGATTTTCTAAACTTTCTCTCACTGCACATGAGAAAAACCAAGAAATTTCACTCTTTGTCAAATCAGATATCCTATGGCTCTCACTCTTTGGCAATGAAACAAAAGCAAAGGGTTACGCGGCTTTTGGTCACTCTTTTTATGATTATAAAGTTGATTTACAAAACAAAACGGCTAGCGTAAATACAAAAATAGAATCTCTTCTAACCTTTGCAAAAGAGCTTGACACCAACCTCTCTCAAACCTCTTTTGATGCAAAGATAGAAGCACACTCTGAGATAAATTTTTCAGATACGCTTGAGATAGTAACAAAGATGGATGTGCCACTCTACACACTCAAGCTTGATTCCAAAAGCAGTTTTTCGGGCAAAGATGGCACGCTAGAGTTTGTCTATAAAGAGAATGAGCTTACACTTAAAAAATACAGTTTTGATGTGCAAAATCATAAAATCTTCTCCAACAAAACCTCAAAGGTTTTTATCAATGAAAACTCCGATATTGAGCTCCAAGAGTTTTGGATATTTGACACACTGCTACTAAAAGGCTTGATTAAAACAGCAGATTTGAGCGCAAATTTTTCACTTAAGAGTGAAAGTTTTGGCTACGAATCGCCAGAAGCAAACCTCTTAGTAAAACTTGACTTGCAGATAGCCCTTGATATGCAAAAACAGCGTATTGAGGGTTCAGTAGAGATACTTGATGGCACAGTAACCTACAAGCCAAGAAAAGCGTACAGCATCAGTGATGAGGACATCATCATTATCCAAGACATCAAAGAGAGCGTGCAAAAGAGTAACAGAGAGATAAATGTCATGGTCACAGCATCAAAACCCATTGCGTATAAAACAAAAGAGATTTCGCTGCTTGCAACTCCAAATCTTTTTGTTCATCAAAAAATGGACTCTTTTGTCGAGATATTTGGTGTTGTAAATATAAAAAGCGGCGAGGTTGTCTTAAGCGATAAAGTTTTTGAGTTTGACGAGAGCGAACTCTATTTTTACGGAGGCAAAGAGATAAACCCACATCTCAACCTCAATCTACACTACTACACACTTGATTACATCGATATAGAGATTTACATCACAAACAAGATGAGCTCACCCGTCATACTTTTTGCATCAAAACCCGCCATGAGCCAAAATGACATCCTCTCTTACATCCTTTTTGGAGAGAGTGCCTCGTCTGTTTTTACAGCAGAAGGCACATCCAAAACGTCACTAAACACGCTTTTATTAGGCACTGGACTTAAAAAAATGCTCAACGAATCCACAACTGTAAATTTTGATACACTTAACATCCTGACAAACAAAGAGGGAACATTAGGATACGAAATAGGCGCGCGCCTAAACAAAAAAATCCGTATAGTCTATAAAAACGATACTATTTCAAGCCTTATTTTACAGTACAGTTTGAGTAAATCTTTGCGAGTGGATGTTGATATAAAAGAGACAGGGCAGGGGGTAAATATTATCTATATGAAAGATTTTAATCTCAACACGCCTTAGCGTGTAAAAAGATTAAGAGCGTGACTCTTGCACAAACTCTTCGATTCTTTTGATTCCTTTGCGGATACTCTCTATGTCTGTTGCAAAACTAAATCTTGCGTAACCTTCACTTCCAAAGCCAACACCAGGAACTAAAGCTACACCTTTTTTCTCTAAAAGTTGCTTACAAAATTCCATAGAATCGTTAGATACTTTTTTGATGTTGATGAAGAGGTAAAAAGCACCGTCAGGCTTGTAAACACTTAAGCCATCGATCGCGTTGATAAGTTTTACCGCTTCATCACGACGCTCTTTAAACGCCACTCTCATCTTCTCGATATCTGCATCCGCATCACCGTTTAAGCCAACGATTGCTGCTTTTTGAGTGATTGAGTTGATGTTTGAAGTGCTTTGGCTTTGAAGTTTTTTCGTCGCTTGGATGATTTCTGTTTGATGAGCCGCCATATAACCAAATCTCCAACCCGTCATCGCAACTGATTTGCTAAGACCGTTGATGGTAATGGTTCTTTTATACATATCTTCACTCACAGCAGCAGCAGATGTAAACTCGCCATCATAGATGAGTTTTTCATACATCTCATCGCTTGCAACAAGAACATCAGTTCCCTCTAAAACTTTGCCCAGAGCGGTTAGTTCCGCTTTTGAGTAAACAGAACCTGTCGGGTTTGACGGACTTGTAAGGACTATCATTTTTGTTTTTGGAGTAAGAGCATTTTTTAACTGCTCGGGAGTGATTTTAAATGCACTTTCGTCATTTGTCTCAATCTCTACAACCGTTCCACCGTGGTAGAGAACAAGTTCAGGGTATGTGACCCAGTAAGGAGCAGGGATGATGACTTCGTCACCCTTTTGGATAACTGCCGCAAAAAGGTTAAACAAAGAGTGCTTTGCGCCGTTGTTTGTGATGATTTGGTTTGGAGCGTATGTTAAGCCATTGTCTCTTTTGAGTTTGTTAGCGATGGCAGTTTTAAGTGCAGGGATGCCCTCAACGGCGGTGTATTTTGTAAAGCCCTCATTGATTGCGGCGATAGCAGCATCTTTGATAACTTGAGGAGTGTCAAAATCAGGTTCTCCAGCAGAGAAACTAAGTATGTCTTTACCCTGAGCTTTAAGCTCACCAGCAAGCGTTGAAATAGCAATCGTAATTGATTCAGTTAAAGTATTTACGCGATCACTTAGCATAAGAAACCCTTTTTCTTTGAAATATTGGGCGAATTATACTAAAAAAAACCTAATTTTTCATCGCTCTGATAAAGGATTCATAAATATTTTCAAGTGCCAAATCTTGCTCTAAAAGCTCTTTGTTGTCTTCAACTAAAATATGTTCTAAAACAGCAACACGCTTAAGCAGATACTCAAACATCTCTTTGTTGATGTCGGGGAGCAAGTTGTGCATAAGAGGCTCTTTGCATCTTCCTTTTTCTATCACATGAGCAGGGATACCAATCGCCGTTGCGTTGTCAGGAACGTGTTTGACGACAACAGAGTTTGCGCCGATTTTTGCGTTCTCTCCGATGATAATATTGCCAAGTACTTTAGCACCCGCACCAATAACAGCACCTTTTTTTACAGTAGGGTGTCTTTTGCCTTGCGTGAGTGAAACACCGCCAAGCGTTACGCCTTGATAGATAAGAACATCATCTTCTATGATAGTGGTTTGACCGATAACCACACCAGTACCGTGGTCTATAAAAACTCTTTTTCCGATGACGGCACCAGGGTGGATGTCTATGTTGGTGAGGATTTGGTTTAGTCCCATGATGATTCTTGCGAGACTTTTAAAGTTTGCCTTGTAAAGTCTGTGCGCTATTCTGTACCATGCAACTGCCCAGACACCTGGGTAGTTGAAGAGAAAATCAAACTTAGAGTTGAGTGCTGGATCGTTGTTATAAGCATTTGAAAAATCTTCTCTGATTTCAGCAAAAAGTCCCAAAGATAAGCTCCTAGTTCGTAGTTCTTAAATAGCCATTTTGTTGCAAAAACAGCTCTAATTTTGCAAGTGTATCATTTTTTTCTTTCTCTGTTATAAAAGTGGAATTTGAGAGATCATTTTTAAGTTTATTGGAAACTTTTCCTACATCATAACCAAGTGCATCCAAGATATCTAAAATACTTTTTGACTCAACAGCATTTTTTATCTCATAGTTATACTCATCAATAATAATAGTATATTCGCTAGGGTGTGTAAAGAGGTTATGGTTCATTCCAAGCGTCTCTTGATATGCCCCGACATTGAAAAAGCCCAAAAAGTACTCCTCTTCATCAAGGTTTACATCGTGCAAATAGAGCGGTTTGTCTGGGTTAAAACCGATTTCGCCGTCACTATCGCATGTGATATCCCAAAGTGAAGCGGCACGGAGAGGTGTTGTGTTGAGATGGTGCAGAGGCATAACTGGGAAATGCTGCCCAAGTCCCCAATAGTCTGGCAAACTTTGAAAGATAGAAGCGTTGATAAGATAGCGTTCTTGAAGTTTTACCTGTAGTTGCGCAAGCTCATCAGTTGGGTTGGATGATTTGAGATAAAGCGCTCTTTTGATGACATTGTGTACCAAAATCTCAGCATTTGAGCGGTCTTGAAGGTCTATGTAACCCAAATCAAAAAGCGTAAGAACTGACTCCATGTGGTCAAGCGCATCGTGAAGGTACTCAATACAGTTTGTATTGTTGAGAAGTTTGTTAAGCTCTATAAGCTCTTCGATAAGCGGCGGATTGGCAGGTTTGAAATTGAGGAGTTTCTCTTGAAAATCTTGCGTAAAAAGCTCTAAAACAGGAGTGATGAGCACAGCATGAGAAGCAACGATAAATCTGCCTGATTCTGTAAAGATATTTGGATGGGCAACATTTTTTGCATTCATGATTTCGCCAAGCAAGAAGACAACACTGCTTGAGAACTCATCAATGGAGTAGTTGCGAGAGTTTGAGTGTGTGTGTTGGTCGTACTCTACTGCCAAACCACCACCGATGTTGATGCTATCAAGCTTGTTTGCTCCCATCTTTTTAAGCTCTGCATAGATATTTCCAGCCTCTCTGAGTGCTTTTTTGAGTGGTGCGATATCGGACATTTGAGAACCGATATGAAAGTGAATCATGCTCAAATAGTCCAAAAGCTCCGCTTCTCTAAGGAGTGTAATAGCCTCAATAATCTCTGTAGAGGTAAGACCAAATTTTGCATCCATACCGCCACTTTTTGCCCAGATACCGCTTCCCGCACTATGAAGTCTTACTCTGATACCGATATTTGGCACTTTTAAGTTACACTCTTTTGCAACCTCGATGATAGTCTCAAGTTCGCCCAAGCCCTCAATCGTGATAGTAATGTTGTGTCCGCTTTGTGCCGCAATAAAGCCAAGCGTAATCATCTCTTTGTCTTTAAAACCATTGACAGTGATGTTTGCGCCGCTAGGCGTCTTACTCATCGCAAGGATAAGCTCCGCCTTAGAACCTGCTTCAAGACCATAGTTATACTGCGCTCCTTGTGATGTTATGGCTTCAACGGCATGTGGAAACTGGTTTACCTTGAGTGGAAAAACAGCATTAAAAGCACCCTGATAGTTGTTTTGCTCAATTGCTTTGTCAAAATAGGAGTAGAGTGTGCGTATCTGACTTTTGATAAGATGCGGAAAACGGAGCAAAATCGGTCCTCTGACATCTTCTGAGCGAATATCCTCTACGATTTGCAAAAGTGATGGCATACACTTATAGTTCAGTTTTATCTGCCCATCTTCAATAATGAAGTTCTTGTTTCCCCAGATATCAATACCAAAATTTTTCATATCACCCCTTTTTTTTTAAAAACTAAAATTTAGTGTAAATCAGCGTTTAACTTTACTTCTCTTGTACTTCTTTGAACTACATACTCTCCTGTGAGAGAATTTTGTCTAAAATGAAGCCCATTTAGCCCTGCAAGCTCTTTTCCTTTCATGATAGTGTCAAGTTTTACATTAGGATTTACCTCTTGTATTTCAGCTAACTCTTCGTTGTTGATATGAAACTTTGTTCCTGCAAAAATCGCCAAACCGCCATCAAGGATACATCCATCTCCAAGAGGGATACCACAAGTAGAATTTGCGCCTAAAAGAGTGTTCTTGCCGATAGTGATAGGGTTGCCGTCTGTTCCGCTAAGTACACCAAGAATGGAAGCACCGCCGCCAACATCACTTCCTGCACCTACAACCGCCGAGCTTGAGATTCTCCCCTCAACCATAACAGGACCTGTTGTTCCTGCATTGAAGTTTACATAAGAAGCCCCTGGCATAACCGTCGTTCCTGCTGCAAGTTGTGCGCCAAATCTCACTTTAGATGCATCAAGGATGCGAGTGTTGTCTGCTGGGATGATGTGTTGTAGGAATCTTGGAAATTTATCTACAAAATCGATATGAGGGTACTCGCCAGAGAGCTTTAACTCTATCTCATACTCTCGTAGATACTCAAGTTCGATTGGTGTGCCCGCTGACCATGCGACATTTGGCAGTGCACCAAAAGCACCATTGAGGTTGATGCTTCTGATAGCAACTTTCGCCAAAGAGAGCGCATAGAGTTTGAGATACGCTGCTTCAACACTCTTAAGTGGCTCATCTGCAAAAAGAAATACTACTTTAAATTCTCCCTCTTTTGAACCGCTTGTTACAACTTGGTTGTAAAGTGCAGAGACAACTTGGATATTTTTGTGTGCATCACCATACGCTTCGTCTGAATATGGAGTAAATGCATTAAGAGCGCTTTTCAAAAAAGCAGTGTTGACATTACAAACAACTTCGCTTTGTGTAAAATCTACCTCCACTCCTTGTTCCACAAGTGCCTTAATGAAAATAGCCGCACTCCCAAAATTTTCATTCCAGTTCACTACAGGATAGGTAGCTTGAAGTGTTTTTGAGAGATTTAACTGTCCTAAATCTACTCTACATATACCAAAAGCCAACGGGTCTTTATATCCTTTGATTTCTGTTTTAATCTCCTGAACAAGCGCTTTAAAAGCATCTGCGGTTTGAATAATTTCCATGAATTCTCGCTTTTATATAATTTATTTTTTGAATTATACTTAAACATTATTACATTTAGTATATACTTTTGGCATGAGCAAATGGATTGAACTTTTAAAAAATAATGATTATTTAGGTGTAAAGAAACATATCAGCAGTGGCGCTGATATCAATGAATCCAACGAGAGTGGAGAGTCGGTTTTGGCATCATCCCTAAGATACAGATGCGATACTGACTTGGTTATGCTTTTGATTGAAAATGGTGCAGATATTTTAGACTTTGATGAAGAGGGCGTTACGATTTTTGATATGGCAGTCACTTATGACAACTTAGATATCGTCAAATACCTCCTATCAAGAGGTTTTAAGGTTGATGACACCAAAAGAAGAAGCCGTTTTACACCACTTATGGCAGCTGTATGTTATGGCAGGGTTGAAATGGTGAAGTTTTTGTTAGAGCAGGGTGCCAATGTAAATGCCCTCGATGCAAAAGGGATAAGCGTGATGGATTTTGCAAGAAAGATGAACAAAAAAACAATTTTAAAAATACTCAATTTTAATGAAAATAGCCCAGTCAACAAAAGTTACGCAAGGTAATTCCCATCTCCTTGACTAACAAATAGCATCAAATCAAATCATAGTTGATATTTTCTTTTTTCAAAAAATCTTCAAAAAGATGAAAATATTTTTCTACATAAGTTGCATCCGTAGAGCAAAGCGATATTTCAACAGATGATTTTCCATCACGTAGCATTGGCAGAGAAGAGAGTTCTATATCTTTGGGAATCTCTTTCATAATGTTTATCAAGGTATTTTCACTTGTTTGCGCTAGAAGTGTACGTCTCTGTTTTTTGACGCTTTTGCTAAAAAACTTCTCTATGACGGCACACAGCATTGGGTGTGACATCTCTGGAAATCCAGGGGTAAAAAAGTATCTATCCTCTAGCGAAAAGCCAGACATATTGTTGATAGGGTTGAAAAGAAGTTGTGAGTTTTGTGGCAAATCTGCCATATGGATTCGATGCGGATAAGCATCTTCTCCAAATCTCTCTAGGATATCTTGTTCAAATTTTTTGTGTTGCTCCAGTGGTTTTGCAGTAAAAACCTCCGCTGCAACAGCTCTTGTCAAATCATCAGGAGTTGCACCGATACCGCCAAAAGAGAACATCACACCATCTGCATCTTCTTTGATAAATTGGTATGTTTTTTTTATCAAATCTACATCATCTTTTATAATAAATGAAGCGAAAAGCTCATGTCCAACCTTTTGTAACTCATTTTTCAAAAAATCAAAATGCTTATCAACTCTACGACCATTAAGTATTTCACTGCCAATAATACATGCATAAAAATTCATTTTTCACCTACTGCTTTATCTTTTTTATGTATTATACTGAAAAGATTTAAGGATACAAGATGTCATACGCACAGCAGTTAGAAGAGTTGATTACAAAGAGTGTTATTCCAGATATAGATGATAGATTGGATGAGATTTTCCAAGAGATTGCCGACAACAAAGAAGCTGGTGAAGAGGCAAAAGA
>CAXNED010000012.1:0-15090 GCA_964201385.1 Sulfurimonadaceae bacterium
TCTAGCGATGGAGCAAAGGAGCAAATCTCTGCAATCTCATCTTCTAAAGCGGCATTTATGGAGTCTGCGTCGATAGAGAACTTGAAAAATGCCTCTTTGGCACTCAGTGCAATTTCGCTGATAACCTCGCCTCGCACCCGTTTGCCAAAAGGTTCGTTGGAGTTTGAGAGTTTTACAGAGAGCGCAAAGATGCACTTTTTATAGACACCAAAACGCTCAAAATCAACACGCAAAGAGCCGTTTGTCTCAAAAGTTATTTTATGTCCCAATGCGTCTAAACCCTCTAAAAATGCAACAAAAACACCATCGTTTGCGTACAAAAGCGGCTCTCCTCCAGTGAGAACAACATCAACTGCATAGGGTAAATCATAAAGGTTCAAGATGCCCAAAAGCTCATTTTCGTGTTGAATGGGAATCCAGTTTTGCGCAAAATGCTCTCTGCTGACTGCATAAACAGTATCACACCCCAAAACTTTTACGCCATCGGGAGCAACTTCTGTGCAACCAAAACCCTCGCACTTCATGTTGCAGCCGCCAAAGCGAAAAAAAAGCGAGGGTCTGCCCACATAACGACCCTCGCCCTGAATGGAATAAAAATGTTCTACGAGATAAACCATCATCCACCCGTCTCATAAAAGGCTCTTGAAGAGACTTCGCCATCTTCTCCGCCCCAACGGTTCTTTTCTGGCTTGTTTTTGACAACTTCTCTTAGAACCTCGGCTGCTGCTGCGATATCGCCCTCTTTTATGGCTTTACCTATGCTTAACGCTTCATCAAAGTAGAGACATGGGATGAGTTGACCCTCAGCGGTGAGGCGTATGCGGTTGCACTGCTTACAAAAATCATCTCCGTAAGGCTCTATGATGCCAAATTTATAGCCATCACTCATACGGTAGTAGCGTGAAGGTGACGCCCCGTCATACCCCTCTTCTACAAAATCATAGTGCTGTGCCAAAGTTGCCAGAAGTTCGCTTGATGGTACTCTGCTTATCTCTTTAGAGGCGTAGCGGTTTTCCATATACTCTATAAAACGTACTACCATGCCTCTGGCTTTGCAGTACTCTAACACATCTACTATCTCATCGGCATTCATGTTGTGCATCGGTACCATATTTACTTTTACTTTTAGCCCCACTGCAAGTGCCTCTTCAACACCATCTAAAACATTTGCCAAAACATCTTTTTGCGCTATCTTTTGAGCTACGTCTGGCTTGAGTGTGTCGATGCTGACATTGAGACGTTTAAGGCCTGCGTCTTTTAGTTTTTGTGCGGTGGACTTGAGCAGATAAGCGTTGGTGGTCATAGCAAGGTCAATCTCTGGAGCGTAGTCATAAATCATCTTGATAAATACGTCCAAATCTTCTCTCAAAAGCGGTTCTCCACCAGTGATACGAATCTTTTTAACACCCTCATCAATAGTTACTTTGATAAACATAAAAAGCTCTTCAAAAGTAAGCAAGTTCTCTTTTGGCACCCATGAAAAAGGCTTCTCTGGCATACAGTACTGGCATCTAAAGTTGCAGCGTTCTGTTACTGAGATACGGATGTAGTCAACAACTCTGTTGTAGCTATCTATAAGCATAATAATTCCTAAACTTTTTTATATGTTTGTATTATAGCTTTTGGAGGTAAAAAGGAGTTTAAATTTTAAAAGAGGGTTCAAGCCGCCAAAAGCGACTTGAAAAGGTTTCGTTACTTTGTAGCGAATTTGTAGTCTAGCATCGCCCAGAATTTTGTTGTGTCAACATATGCTGTCGTATCAGTATCAAAATCAGCAACTTTTAACATACCAGAAAGGTTGTTTACCCCTGGAATTGCTCTTGCATATGTTACATCAAGTTCAGTTCCGTAATCTACATTACCAACTTCTGCAGTATAGTCATGGTATGTTGCTTTTAACATACCAAACTCTTTTGATTTATACCCAAGAGACATACTTAAATCTTCAAGACCAGCTGTTGGAGTAACTAAGAACATATCTGCAAAACCGTTGTGTGCGTGTAGTGTAGCAAGCGGTGTTTGGAACGCTTTTTCTTTACCTGCTGTACCGTCACCATCTCCACTCAACACTTCATACTGGATACCAGCTAAGATGCCACTTACATCTGCACAAACTTGAAGATTCATATAGTTAGCATCAACATCAGCAGTTGAGTTCACACCCGAATTCTCCATTGAAGCATCTGATTGTTCTGCATACTCTGCACGGTAAGTTAATTTCGCAGCATCAGCAACTTTTACTTCTCCAGTTAATGCGATACCATAAGTATCACTTCCCGTAGTGTGCATAGCTGTTCCTGCTCCAATCATATAATCATAAACAGTTACAGTAAGTTCAGGCATCACTTTATAAGATGCATTTAGAAGAACTGTCCTTGTATCTGCATCCGCTGTGTTCATTGGAGGTGTTCCAGTAGTATTTTGTGTATCATCCGCAAATACTCTATTTACTTGAGTTACATAAGAAGCAAAAAGGTTAAGACCTGCGATTGTGTTATCTGTCAAAGTGTATGCATCGAAAGTTTGTGGCATCTGTCTCCAGTCAACTGTACCTACAAATCTCATATTATCAAGATTGATTGCTTGGCGTCCCATTCTTAACTTTGTTTTGCCATATTTCATATCGATATATGCCTGAGTTAAGCGAGTTTGCTCAGCATCCATAACAACATCATGATTCTCTGCACCATTATCCCCACTTGCATCATTGTAGTTACCGTTGAGTGAACGAACATCAGTCATCTGCACATATGCGCTTAACCAGCTAGTTCCCATAAGATCAGCAGCCACACCAAGGCTTAAGCGATTTGTAAATGCATTTGCATTTGGCTTATTAGTAGCATCTTTTGCATCCACCATCTCATATCTAGCTCTTATTTGTCCGTCCGCTTTGATATTTGTTAAGATATCATTTGCTTGAACTGAAACAGAGCTTACGCCCATTACCATAACTGCTGCCATAGACATTTTTATCATTTTTCTCATTTTTTTCTCCTGTTTTCTCTTTTTTTGCTACAACTTGAAGCGATATATCACTTCAAGTTATGCAATTTATTAGAGCTAAAGGCATTCTACACTCGTAATTTTTAAAGTAAGTTTAAATTCAGCCATTTGTTAACAATTTATTAACAGAATGCTCTTTATGGTACTAGAAGTCTCTTGTTTTCTCATTTCAAAGAGCTCTTTGGTATAATGACACCATGAGATTTAGAAATATTAAAAACAGACAAAAAAAAGAGCAGACGAAAGAGCAGCCACGCTATGTTTATGCTCCCTATAGCCACAGGGTTAAAGCTTTTATCACAGACCTTTTTATGATATATGCGCCCATACTCTACATCATCACTTATGTTGTAATGAGTGGAAAAGAGGAGTTTCAGTCTTCGCAACTTGCTCCTTTTGCGGGGGTTGCGCTTTATGGGCTTATCTATGCGTTTCTTGTGAGCAGGTTTGGGCAGACACCTGGGAAAAAGGCGTATGAAATAAAAGTGGTAGATGATAAGAGTGGTACAAATATAAGCTTTTTAAGAGCGATTTTGCGCTTTGTGCTCTTCTTGTTTACGGCGACTACACTTCTTGGGCTTTTTGTCCCTTTTTATAGAAGAGATAAAAAAGCGTTACATGACATCTTGTGTCATACTCTTGTAGTTGCTAAGAAAAAAGAAGGTTGAGTTTTGCGGGGCTAAAGCCCCACTTCTGAGGGAGTTTATAGCTTTAGGTAGTTACTATGAGCGGGTTAAATGCTTTGCTTGAGAGGACCACGCGGGAGCCTACTTTGAGGTTTTGAACCTCTTTTTTGCCTGCTACTGCTTTTACTATCTCGCTCTCAACAAGTACGCTTACTATGTACAAAATATCGCTTTTAGTGATGGCAACTACTTCGCCGTTGAACTTAAACTTGCCGCTTATGCCCACGCCGCCAAATATCTCGCTTGGAGTACCGCTCTTTGCGACTAAACCCTCTTTGATCTCATAGATAAAATCTCCGAGTTTATAGACCTCTGAAATATCGTGGCTTACAAGGAGTGTTGTTGTTTTAAGCTTATGTTGCAGGGCTAAAAACTCATCTTGAAGTTTAGCTCTCATGGCAAAGTCGAGTGCGGAGAGCGGCTCATCTAAGAGAAGAATCTTTGGTTTTCGCACAAGTGCTCTTGCAACTGCCACACGCTGTTGCTGTCCGCCTGAGAGTGTGTTTGGTTTTGCGTCTTTGAGAGATGTCAGCTCCATAAGCTCCAAAATCTCATCTACACTTTTTCTGTCGTTTTTATGCTCAAGTGCGTAGAGGAGATTTTCTTGGACGCTCATATTTGGAAAAAGTGCGTAGTCTTGGAACACAAAACCTATACTGCGCTTTTGCGGTGGCAGGTTTATCTTTTTGGCGCTGCTAAACCAGATGACATCATCAACTAGAATCTCTCCGCTATCTGGCTTGATAAGTCCTGCTAGGATTTTTAAAATGGTGCTCTTTCCCGCTCCGCTTTTTCCAAAGAGGATGGAGAGCTTCTCTTTTGGAATCTCTTGGTGGATGACCAAATCAAAAATGCCATCTGCACCTTGGAGTTTTTTTGTAAAATCGAGGCGTATCATTGCATACCTTGGCGCATAAAGTGTTTGTTGAGTGCATAGACAAAAAGCAGAATCACAAAGGAGATGACAAAGAGTGTTAATGCGTACTGATTTGCAACGCTGTAGTTGAGCGCTTCTACTTCATCATAGATGGCGATACTTGCGACCCTTGTCTCGCCCGCTATGTTGCCCCCCATCATCAAAACAACGCCAAACTCGCCTATGGTGTGAGCAAAGGAGATAACTATGCCTGTGAGCAGCGAGGAGCGGATATTTGGCAGTAACACATAAAAGAGTGTGTTTATCTTGCTTTTGCCTAGTGTGTAAGCGGCATAGGTGAGGTTTTTAGGAAGTGCGGCAAATCCACTTTGGATGGGATGCACCATAAAAGGAAGACTGAAAATAACCGAAGCGACAACAAGCCCTTCAAAGCTAAAAACAAGTCTTATGTCGAAATTTTGCTCAAGCCATACGCCAAAACTGTTTTTTGGGCTAAATGCGAGAAGCAGGTAAAAACCTAAAACAGATGGCGGAAGCACGAGCGGCAGAGAGACAAGAGCTTCTAAAACTGGTTTAAAAATCCACCGTGTCTGAGAGAGAAAATAGGCAAGCGGTATGGCAATGAAGAGAAGAATCAACGTTGTAATCGTTGCTAACTCAAAGGTTAGTTTCATTGTTTGAAAAAAGGTATCTTCCATCTAGTTTCCGTTTTGGATAGTAATCTCATTTGCTTTTATAAACCACAAAAATGTCTCTGAGACACTGCAAGATAGCTCTTCAAATGATGTTTTTGTGATAAACGCGCTTATCTCATCTCCCTCAAAGTCAAAAACAACATTTGCAAAGAGTTCACCGACTTCAATCTCTTTTATCTTTGAGACAAAAGCATTTTGTGTGCTTACTTTGGAAGTTGTTGTAGCAAGCATCACCTCTGTCTCTTTGAAAAGAAGATTTATCTTACATCCTGTCGTTATATATGAGAGAGCGGGGCTTTGCAGGGCAACCACAAAAAATAGCTTATCGCCGACCTGAACGCTTAGAGATAAGAAATCATCTATCTTTTGTACAGTTGCAACATTGCCGTGTAAAATATTCATATTGACCTAATTTTTGAGTATTGCGTTGTATAAAAACATATATAACGATGAATCTAAAAAGTGTATCGTTAAACATCTTAAGGAAGAATGAAAAAAGAAGTGAAAGTTTGCCTCGGAGAAGTTCCGAGGCGTTAAAAAAGAGAGCTAAAAAAGATATTTAGTCCCATTTTTAGAGGAAGTTAGAAAAACTTAGTGTAAGTTTTTCCAAACTTGTTTTTTCCATAGAAGAGCAAAGATAGCAAATATTACAGAGAAAATCATTACCATTTTACCGACTGATTCTCTTTCGTGTCTCTTTGTATCGCCAGCATCTTCAAGATACTCGATTACTTTATGAGCAGCATCTGCAGTAACACCAACACGAGGCATTGCAGTTCCTTCAAGGTGTGCTTGAGGGTTTTCAATAAATGTGCTTACAAAATGCTCACCACGAGAACGGATGTACATTGATAAATCTGGAGGCAATTTACCCATATATTTTGTCAAAGATTCTTGATACTCTAATACTTTAACATCGAACATCAAAGAGTCTTTTTCAAATTTAAATAAAGGTTTTTCGCCGATTTGTGTCCATTTCTCGTAAGAAACAGAGTGACATCTGCCACAAGCATTTTCATACGCCATTTTAGGTGTAACTTCACTAGGCTTTACAGCGATTGACTGTAGGTATGAAACCATATCAGCAACTTCTTGCTCTAACTCTCCGCCTGCACCTGCAAATGGAGCCATTGGGTGCATTTGACCTTTAGAAGCATCAAATTTATGCTCAACTTTTAGAGCATGAGCAGGGTTTACGATAACATCAGCCAAAAACTTTGCATCATAAATAGCACCTGCATTGCTCAAGTCTGGTGGGTTAACACCATAACTTGCTGCAGCAGCAACTGCGTCCATTGCAGCTGGCATACCATCTTTCTCGATTGAGTGACATCCTGTACAAGCAGCAGCACCCATTACTAAATCTTTACCTGCAGCAGCATTTCCAGTTTTAGCCAATGGCTTCAAATCTGCATACGCAAAGTTTTCACTCTCAACATGCTTATGTAAAACTGAGTGTGCGTATGGCTCAACTAACCAGTATGTTAGGAGAGTAAAAGCAGCAACAACAACCAGAATCAAAGGTTCTTTATTTTTCATCCTATTCTCCTTATACTTTTTTTTCATTCATAGTTATAAATGGTAGTGCAACCCATAGAAGGATAAATCCTAATGCCGCAACTAAACCAATAGTACTAAATATACCCTCTGGAGGTAATTTACCCATAGCTGTTAAAACAATCATGTCAGCAAGAAGCACCCAGAACCAAATCTTAAATACACCACGACGACTTGCGGGAACAGCATTTGGACTTCTGTCTAACCATGGTAAGAGAACAAAGATAACTTGTGCAAAACCAAAAGCCAATAGACCGATATTTACAGAGAACGGACGTAAAATCTCATAAGACCACAAGAAGTACCACTCTGGGTAGATGTGTGCTGGCGTTTTTAGTCCATCTGCCGGGTCAAAGTTTACAGGGTCAAGCGCAAAACCGTAGTTAAAGAATACAAGATAAAAGAAGAAGATAAGGAAGAATCCAACAACCATCATATCTTTACTCATAAAGTCGTTCGCAAAACGGATAACTTTTGAACCTGCAGTATCACCTGCTAAATATTTTTTAGCTTCTGCATCAAAATCAATCTCTTCACCATCTTGGTTGTTAACGTGAGGAATACGAAGAGCTGCAAAGTGAAGCCCGATAAGTCCTATAATCGCTAATGGAATAAGAACTACGTGAAGCATAAAGAAGCGAGTTAAGAATGCTTGCGCTGGAACATAGTCCCCTCTAATCCACTCAACAAAACCATCTAAGTGTAAGTCACCAAGAGCAAAAATGTTTGTAATAACCATACCAGCCCAGTAGCTCATTTGTCCCCATGGAAGCATATATCCAGTAAACGCCTCAGCAGAAAAAGCTACGAAAAGAAGCATACCAGAGATCCAAATCATCTCACGACCTTTTTTATAAGAACCGTAGTAGATACCTGTGAACATGTGGATGTAGATAATCAAGAAAACAACTGATGCAGCAACACCATGAACGTGTCTCCATAACCAACCGTAGTCAACATCTCTCATAATAGTGTAGTTTACGCTATAAAATGCGTCTTTAACATCTGGTTGATAATACATTAAAAGGAAAAGTCCTGAAACCAATAGTAATGCAAAAGTAATTGCTAAAACCATACCCATCGCCCACAAAAAGTTAATGTTTTTTGGAATCCAATACTCAGATGCCATAACTCTTTCAACTGTTTCAATTGCTAAACGCTGGTTTAACCAATCTTTAACACTTGTTGCTTTTGTAAAATGTGCCATTTAATCCCCCTCCTTTACAGCGTTACGCCGCTATCTTTCATTTTTTGATATTCTGGACCTGCTTCACCTAAAATGACTTGATTTCCATCGATTTTAAATGGAGGAATATCAAATCCGCGTGGTGGTGGAACTTTTGTTACTTCGCCTGCCCAGTTAAACATACCGCCATGACATGCGCAAAGGAATGACTCTTCAGCAGGAATATATGCTGGAATACATCCCAAGTGTGTACACAAACCAATCGCCAACATGAAGTGTGCATCACCCACAACAACATCTCTTGCTTTTTGCGACTCTGTTTGCTTTGCAATCATTGCTGCCGACTTTTTCAAAACGAAAATTGGCTTCCCTCTCCATTTTTCTGTAATTACTTCACCCTCTGGATATATTGACATATCAAGAGTTGTGAAACCAGCTGCCTTAACGCTTGGAAGTGGATCCCAAGTCTTTTTCATTGCAACCAATGATCCAACGGCACCGACACCTGCTACGGCACCAAATGCTTTACCCATGAAACCTCTACGGCTACTGTTATGCATATGTTTGCTCTCTTTCCCTTAAAATTAAAGGCTGATTATATACTAAATTAGTTTTAATTAATTATAAATTTAAGGTTTCTTTTAAGAAATTTGCTATTTTTTGCGTAGAGTGTTCCATTTTGAAATAGTTTTTATTATTTATGTCTCTTATGATATCCATAAGCATCCCTTTTTCATAATGATAAACAATAGGAATATGCAAGCTCTCAAAAAATGGTACCAAATCAGCTGGGTGGTCTTCTCTTTGCACGTATATGGGCTTTGCACCTGCCGCAAGAGACTCTAAGGCGGCTTGGGGTGATGCGGTGATGAGGATTTTGCTCTGCTGCACGACCTCATCATAATCCTCAAACTCGTGGTGTTGTGTGAATTTTTTTCGTAGCATCTCTTCATAGTCTAAAAAGTAGTAAAAACCAAGCTGTAAATCTGGGTTTAACTCTGCAATAAAGTCAAGATTTTTTTCCAAATCTTTCTCATAATCATCATCTCCAAAGAAGTAGGAAATTTCGATATTTTTCTCTTTTGGCTCAAAATACTTTGCATCTACGGCGAGGGCTGTGCAAATCCCCTCACCACTTAAGTAAGGAGAGACAAGAAACTCGCCTGCTGCTTTGGCATCCTCTTTTGCGTCAGATATACGGATAAAAGTGGAGAAAAAGTTTCTCATATCTTCAAGCATGATAGGGTTGGCTTCATCGGAATCAAAAATCATTTTATCGCCATGAACGGCTATCTGTGGGATGTTTTGAACGGCGTCAATACCTACTGCTTTGGCAACTCCAAAATGGCGTGCCTCATTTGCTATGCGAAAATCGGAACATAAAAGCGTGATATCGACATCACCCAACGCACGGATGATGGTACAAGCACGTCTAAATCTGTCTAGCCCGATGCGGTGTCCTGTGTGAACATAGTAAAAAAGTCTCATTTTTTTCTCTGCTCTATCTTGATATAGATATGCAAAATCTCGATAGCTGCGGGCGTAATGCCGCTTATCTGGGATGCGGCTTGGAGTGTCGGCGGGTTGAACTTCTCAAGCTTTTCGACTATCTCTTTGCTTAAACCACTGATATTTTTAAAATCAAAATCCTGTGGGATGGAGACTTTGAGATATTTTTTCATTTTCTCTATCTCTTCGCTCTGCTTTTGTACATAACGGGCGTACTTTGCCTCTACTAAAATCTCTTCAAGGATGTATGGGTCAAGCCCGTTTAGTTCTGGAGCTATTTGCACCATTTTTGCAACATCTACGCTTTTTCGTGAAACGAGCTGCTGTGCAGTGAGAGAATCACTGATTTTCTCTTCGTCTATACTCTCTAAAAACGCCAGAAACTCTTTGTTTGGAGTAAAGATTTTCTCTTGGAGGAGTTGAAGCCCCTCCTCAATCTGCGTCTTTTTTTCCTTCACTTTTTCATAAATAGCATCATCTATCAGCCCTATGTCATGTCCATAACCGCTTAAGCGTACATCTGCCGACTCTTCACGCAAAAGAAGTCTGTACTCGGCACGGGATGTAAACATACGGTATGGCTCTTTTGTCCCTTTGGTTACCAAATCGTCTATCAAAACGCCGATGTAAGCCTCATCTCGGCGCAAAACCAGCGGCTCTTTGTTTTGGATACTCAAAGAGGCGTTGATACCTGCCATAAGCCCTTGAGCGGCTGCTTCTTCGTAGCCTGTTGTGCCGTTAATCTGCCCTGCGAGGTAAAGCCCCTTGATTTTTTTGGTCTCTAATGAGTGTTTGAGTTCTCTGGGGTCCACAAAATCATACTCGATGGCATAGCCATAACGCACGATTTTGGCATTTTCCATGCCATGGACGGAGTGAATCATCTGTTGTTGAACATCTGGCGGAAGAGAGGTACTCATGCCGTTGATGTAGCACTCGGTGTTTTCAAAAGTTTGCGGTTCTATGAAGAGATGATGTCGTTCTTTGTCACGGAAGCGGTTGATTTTGTCCTCGATGCTTGGGCAGTAACGAGGTCCTGTACCCTCGATTTGTCCTGTAAAAAGCGGCGCACGGTAGAAGTTGCTCTCTATGATGTTGTGCGTCGTTTCGTTGGTGTAGGCGATGTAGCATGGGACTTGTTTTTTGGTTTTTCTAAACTCATCACGGTCTGTACGAAAACTAAAAGGGCTTGGAATGGCATCGCCGTCTTGTCGCTCCATAACAGAGAAGTCGATGGAAGAGGCATCAAGTCTTGCGCATGTGCCTGTTTTTAGTCTTCCCATCTCCAAACCGCATGCTCTAAGGGCGTGGCTTAGTCCCTCGCTGCTCTGTTCGCCAAAGCGTCCGCCGACTTGCTTTATCTCGCCGACATGGATAACGCCTCGTAAAAATGTACCGCTTGTGATGATGACTTTTTTGGCTCGGTACTCATTTAAAAGGTTGCTTTTTACGCCTTTTACTTCGCCATCTTCTACGATGAGCGACTCCGCCATCTCCTGAACCAAATCAAGGTTTGGCGTGGTAAGGATGGTGTTTCTGGCGATAACACGGTATTTGTCCATATCTATCTGCGCACGGCTTCCACGCACGGCTGGACCTTTTGTCTCATTGAGGATACGAAACTGGATACCCGCTTCATCGGTGATAAGTGCCATCTCTCCGCCCAGTGCGTCAATCTCTCTGACCAAATGCCCTTTTGCCAAACCACCGATTGCGGGGTTGCAGCTTGTTGCGCCCACATTTTCGGCTAGCATAGAGATGAGCAAAGTTTTACTACCCATTCGTGCACACGAGAGTGAAGCTTCTACGCCTGCGTGACCGCCGCCGATTACTATTACATCATAATTCATATCTTTTCCATACTGTTGAAGGATTTTCGCAATTATAGGGTGTTTGATATGAAATTAATCTAACTTTTACTAGAATAGGTAAAAATTTTTTAAAAGTTGAGCAAATGCAAACCACTACCATTCTCGCTGTTGATGATGAACCCTTTAACCTTGACCTTATAGAACTCACATTTATGGACACTCCAGAGATTGAGCTCATCAAGGCGGTGCATGGGCGTGATGCGCTTGAAAAGCTCCAACAGATACAACCACACGTCATCCTTTTGGATCTTAGAATGCCTGTGATGGATGGGTTAGAACTCCTTGGCATCCTCAAAAGTGATACGCTTCTTGCAAAAATTCCTGTTATCGTTATCACTGCAAACTCTGAAGAGAAAAACCATGCGCTTGCACTTGGGGCAAATGATTTTTTGGCAAAACCCGTCGATACAAATGAGCTAAAACTGCGCACTTTCAATGCTGTTTCACTCTACAAAAACCAAACAGAGCTTGAAAAACTCAACGCCTCTTTGGATGAGGCAGTCAGACAAAGAACGCTAGAACTTGAACGTGCTTTGGAGTTTGCGCAAGAAACTGAGTATGAGATATCGCTTAGACTTGGGCTTGTGAGTGAGTATCGGGACTTGGAGACGGGAATGCACATCAAACGAATCAGCCGCTACTCTGCACTGCTTGGGCGTTTGTGTGGGATGAGCGAGGAGGATGAGCGACTGCTTCTCTACGCTTCCCCACTCCATGACATAGGCAAAATCGGGATTCCAGATGCAATACTTCTCAAACATGGAAAACTTGAAGAGCATGAGTTTAGGGTTATGAAAGAGCATGCGAGCATCGGCGCGAAGATGCTTGAGGGGGCGCAAAAATACCCAGTTATCGAGATGGGTAGAGTTATCGCGCAAGAGCACCACGAGAAATATGATGGCACGGGGTATCCAAAAGGGCTCAAAGGGGATGCGATAAGTATCTATGCAAAAATCGTTGCTATTGTCGATGTTTTTGATGCACTCTCTTCAAAAAGAGTCTATAAAGATGCATTTCCTCTTGAGGTTGCACTCAAAATCATGCAAGAGGGGCGAGGAACGCATTTTGACCCGCATCTGCTTGATCTTTTTATGCAAAATATCCCACAATTTTTGAAAATTCAAGTGGATTATGTGGACAAGGAGATAGTACCCCATATCTTAGGTTTGCTTGAGGAGTATAGATGAGATTTTTGCTTGTAGAGGATGAGATGTTTAACCTCATCGTGCTTGAAGAGATGATAAAGATTTTTTATCCGCATGCAGAGATAGTCACGGCAACGGATGGGCAAAAGGCGTATGAACTGCTTCAAGGCGAGAGCTTTACGCTTATACTTAGCGATATCAATATGCCTGTGATGGACGGGTACGGGCTTATCGAAAAAATAAAAGGGGAGCTTGGGCTTACAACACGCACTATCGCGGTTACTGCTTTTGCGATTCAGGGCGACAAAGAGAAGATTTTAATGGCAGGGTTTGATGACTATATCTCAAAACCTATCGATATCGGGGAACTCCAAAGAGTGCTTGGCGCATCACTCTAACGCATGATACAACTGCAACATATAAAGTCTAAACTTCTTTTTCTCTCTATCGTTCCCATAGTTTTACTGCTTGTTCTCTTTTTTTTGATTCTCTCAGACACCATAGAGGATAAGAGAAATTTCGAACTAACAAAAAAGTATATTTTTGAGCTAAAAGCCATCTCCGGCATTGTTCATTTTATGCAGCTTGAACGCGGACTTAGCATCGGATATATGACGAAAAATAATTTTACAAAAAAAGACAAACAGCTTGAAAACATTAGCAAAGAGCTTGAGAGTGCCATCCAAAAGGCACTAAGTATCTATACAAAACAAGGCAAAAATGGTTCTATCCTTACTCTTTTAGAGACTATAAAGCGAGAGCGAGAGCTTTTGGAGTTTGCAAAAACAACACCTTATGAGCTCAAAGAGCGCTACTCGCAAAAAATCGCCATGCTTCTTACCTACGCTTCTACCATCCCTACGCTTATGGATGAGAGGCAAAACCGCAACTTTATGCAGGCATTTGTCTATCTTGCAACGGCAAAAGAGTCACTTGGTATCATCCGAGCGACACTCAACCAAAGCTTTATCAACGATGCGTTTGAGCAAAGAGAGCAGATAACTATCCAAGAGTCGCTTAAGATTTATAACACAGAGCTGGAGCGTTTTAAAAACAGTGTTCCTGAGGAGTTTTTGAACTCTTTTGAAGCAAATCTTAAAGATGCAAAGGTAGAAAAAACATTTACGATTATTGAGGAGGCGCTTGCTCAAAAACATCTCACACTTATGGCTGATGCATGGTTTGAGGAGGCAACGCGCACGATAAATTTTTTCAAAAAGATGGAAGATGCACTCTTTGCACATGTCGCTGAGCTTGTGGCAGATGAGCTTCGGGCGATTATCTACCAACTCACCCTTATCGCGACACTACTGTTACTCTTCTCAACTATCCTTATCGCAACTATCCTAACTCTAGTAAAGAAGATTTTGTCCTCTGCAAATGCACTAAGCGAGGAGCATTTTGGCTCTTTGGCACTTTTGGAACAGTACAAATCAGCGGTTGACAGAAGCTTTATCGTCTCAAAAACCGATGCGCAAGGCATCATCACCTACGCCAATGATGAGTTTTGCAAAATCTCTGGTTTTTCGCGAGAAGAGGTGCTAGGCAAATCGCACAGAATCATCAGACACCCCAACAGCCCGAAAACACTTTTTGAGGAGATGTGGCATACCATCAAAGAGCTCAAAGAGCCGTGGTTTGGCGAGCTACAAAATCTCTCTAAAACAAAAGAGAGCTACTGGGTAAAAGCAGTCATCAACCCCATCCTTGACAAAAACGGCAATGTCGTCGAGTATATCGGGATACGCATCGACATCACAGAGATAGAAAACGCAAAAGAGGCAGCACTAAGTGCACAAAAAGTAAAGAGTGCGTTTTTGGACACTATGAGCCATGAACTACGCACACCGCTTAACGCCGTGATAGGTTTTTCGCAAATCATCAAAGCAAAGAGCGATTTGTCCGAAGAAAAGCGCAATGAGTACATCGAAAAAATCCACCTCTCGGGGGTGCATCTTCTGGGGCTTGTCAACACTATCTTGGATTTCTCAAAAATTGATTCTGGCAAAATGGAGCTACATATAAAAGAGTTTGCGCTTGAAGCTTTTATGGAAAAAGCAGTTTTGCTTGTTGAGGGAGAAGCCGCAAAAAAGGGTATCGCTCTAGTTAGAGAGGGGCTTGAGGGTACTATAAGAGCGGATGAGCAGCTCTTAAAACAGGTATGCATCAACATCCTCTCCAATGCCATCAAGTTTTCAGAGGCACATACGACCATCACCATCACCTACAAACTTCAAGAACCAAACCATCTTCTTAGCATCTGCGATGAAGGCGTGGGGCTTACACAAGAACAACTAGCCTTACTTTTTCAGCCCTTTTCACAGATAAAAGAGCATCAAAATCAAGCCATCAAAGGTACAGGTTTAGGTCTAGCCATCTCACAAAAAATCGTAGCGCTTCATGGCGGAGCGATAGACGTACAGAGCACTCCAAACAAAGGGAGCTGCTTTTGTATCTCCCTCCCAACGCACAAGGAATAAAATGCACACAACACTTCAGTACATCACAAAAAGTTTTAACATCACAGAGCAGGTTCTTGCAGAGAGAAAAGCGGTGGGTTT
>CAXNED010000013.1:0-14732 GCA_964201385.1 Sulfurimonadaceae bacterium
TTTTGTAAAATTTTCAAGTATTTTTAGCCCGTTTTGATGGCTTTTTTCTGGGTGTGGCTGAATGCCCATAACGTTTTTATGCGCAACTGCGGAAGCAAACTCATACCCGTAAACTGTTTTGCCTATTGCGTCCTCTTCGTTTGCACAAACTGCATGAAAAGAGTGGACAAAATAGAGATAGTGTTCCTCATCAAGCCCTTTAAAAAGCGGGTGTTCTTTGGTAAACATTCTGTTCCATCCCATGTGCGGAACTTTTAGCGTTCTGTCAAACTTAGAGGTATCAAAAGCAACAACTTTGCCTTTTATAAGCCCTAAACCCTCATGCACACCAAACTCCTCAGAACTCTCAAAAAGCAGCTGCATCCCAAGACAGATGCCAAGTATGGGCTTCGAGGAAGCAGCAAACTCTTTGATAGCCTCTATCATCCCCCGCTCTCTTAGATGTTCCATCGCATCGGGAAATGCACCCACACCTGGAAGTATAAGCTTGTCATACTCTTTAAATCTCTCAGGATTACTCTCAACAACCGTTTGTGCGCCTACTTTGGCAAAAGCGTTGCGCACACTCGCCAAATTTCCCATGTTATAATCAACAATTCCTATCATTCTTCAATCTTTAATTTTGTGAATTTTATATAAACAGCCAGTGTTACCAAAAGCATAGAAACCCCTACGATGATATACATGGAGTAGAGTATCTTCTCTGGGTCTGTGATGGCAAACTTAAAGACAAGCATCAAAGCCTCAATGGAGAGTGCGATGATGATAGAGCCTAAAAACCGCACCATCGTTTTATGCGGTCCAGATATGCTGTTTTCTTTGCTTCTTCCCAAAATCTCCTCTTCTATAAGTGTTTTAGCCAAATCAAAGATTGCGAGGGAGAGTGTGAGTAAAATAGTTGCCTCAAAAACATCTTTTATCTTGAAATGGTCTGGTGAAATCTCATAAAAGAAAAAGCTCTGCGCGCCTTTGACAAACAGAAGCACAGCAACAGAGATAAGAGCAAATGCAAAGAATGCATACGAATAGCGAAAAAGGGAGAGGAAAAAACGATCAAGCATTGTTGAATGCGAAATCTTAATAACCTCTTCTAGCGGCATGTCAAGGCAAGCCACATATTGAAGTTCCCCTTTTTCATCATAGACTGGCTGCGATACAGTAACCGTCAAATCGCCCGTAATCAGCGATGGATACGGGTCTGTTATAGTACATCTGCCCTCTTTTACAGCACGATAATAGTACGCACGGTCTGCCCGTATCCTTCCTGCATCATCATCAAGGCGTTTATCTGCAGTAAAAGTCGGGGAGACCTGTACGCCGCTATTGTTAAGAAGATATACACCTTCGCATTTTTCCAGTGCTTCTTTGGTCTTTAAAAGACCAATCATTATTATCTCTTGACTAAGAGAAGGCATTCTATTTTGAATATTTTTTGAAAAAAGATAGCAGAAATAGGCTCTTGCTTTAGTTCGACCATCGGAGAAATTTTGAATGTCTGATGCCATCATTTGCGTTATGCCTTTTATAAAAATCCAGCAATTATACCAAAGTGACAATAACAATTAGTTTTACCTTTGCTATAATCTGATTTTAAAACAGAAATGGATTTGGTGGCTATGGGATTTAAACTCTTTTTACTCTTAGAAAAAATTTTAATGCTTTTGCCTAAAGCTGCAAGAAAAAATTTCTTTATATTTTTAGCCTCTCTTGCCTACTATCTCTCCTCACGCTACAGAAAAATTGGCTTTATAAATCTTGATTTTATCTATGGTGATGCCCTCTCGCAGGCACAAAAAAAGGAGATTGTAAAATACAGTTTTAGAAATCTTATGCTTAACTTTTTGCATCTTATGGAACTCAGACATATAAGCAAAGAGGAACTTGCAAAAAACATCACCATCAAAAACAGAGAAGTCGTAGATAAAATCCATGCGCAAAACAGAGCTATCCTCTATGTAACACCGCACTACTGCGCATGGGAACTTGGAGGCACGGGAATTGGTGCTTTTGTAGAGCCTATTGCCGCTGTTTTTAGAAAAATGAAAAATAGAGAGTATGAGAAGTGGGTTTTAGAATCACGAGAGAGATTTGGAAATAGTTCACTTGAGAAGAGAAATGTTATGAGAGCGCTTATCTCACTTGTCAAAAAAAAGATGGCAAGCGGCATCCTCATAGATACTGCCATGAACCAAAAAGAGGGCATAGAGGTCGATTTTTTAGGTAAAAAAGTGTATCAAACCCCTGCCCCTGCTTATTTGGCTAGAAAATATGATGCTGCTATCATCCCTGTTGTTATGTTGAGCGAGGATGAAGAGAACTATGAACTCGTGTTCTTTGATGAAATTGTCGTAGAAAAAACCGAGAATGAGCAAGAGGATATCCAAAGAGCAACACAGCTTCAAGCCAACTGGCTGAGCGCTCTCATCTACAACGAACCAAAGTACTGGTTTTGGATACACAGAAGATTTAAGAGCGAGTACCCACATATCTACAAGCGCTAATTAACTGATGTTATACACTAAGCCGAACTCGTCCGTCTTAGTGGCAGGGACTGAAGTCCCTACAACCCCCTAAAGCTACGAAAAACTTTGTTTTTCGAGAAACGAGAGGAGTGTTACGCACTTTTGTAAAAAAGTGCGTAACATCAGTAATTAACACACTCCTGCGTTCTTGCCTCAAAGAGTTTTAAAATCGCAAGAAAAAAGGCGGTGATGGCAGGTCCAAGTATCATCCCCCAAAACCCAAATGCTGTCAATCCAGCGATAATTGCAAAGAAGATAATAAGCTCATTCATCTTCGCGTCATCCTCTTTTAAAAGTCTTATATTTATCTCTTTGATGATAAGCGGTTTGATAAATGTATCGGCGATGAGTGAGATGACAACCACAGTGTAAGAAGCGATAAAGATGGCATTTGCACTGTTTCCCATAGAAAACTCATAAAGCATAAATGGAAGCCACATAAGCGCTCCGCCAACAACAGGAACAAGCGAAGCAAAACCGTACATAATCCCAAAAAGCAGTCCATCGTAGCCCATGTAAGATATGGCGATGCCAAAGAGAACGCCTTGGAACATAGCATTTACAATGATGGAGTAAAAAACGACACTCATTACAGAGGAGAGCTCTCTTGCCAAAAGTGTTGTCTCTTCAACAGACATCTGAACCACTCTTTTGAGCAAATCAACTACAAAACCACCGTTATACTGCGCAAAAAAGTAAAAAATAATGACTAAAAATGAGTTTTTCAGATATCCCATACTAAGCGAGCCGATATCCCCAGTTAACGACAATGCATAAGAGGCTATCGAGTTTACGCTTATCTCTTGCGTGATGTCATCCATGTAAGGCTTTATGAAGTTGAGATATGCGGGGGGATTGATTAAAAAATTATTTACCGTAATCTCTATGTTTCTAAAAATCTCAGGCTCTATTGTGTTGAGTTTGAGCGTTAAAGTAACCAAAAAATAGCCCAGTGGTGCAAAAAAGAGAAGTGCGAGCAAAAAACTGCTTGAGAGTGCTGCTAAAAATTTTGATTTTAAAAGTCTCTCAAAGAAATTTTGAATGTTTGATGTAGAAATTGCCAAAAGTGCCGCAATAATCATCCCCAACAAAAACGGAGCATAAAGAAGATACATCCAGTAAAGCGATGTTGCAAAAAGTATCGCTACAAAATATTGTGGTTTCAAGAAAGAACTCCATTGTCTGATTTTGGAGGAGTTATATTTAAGGCTTGGTAGGTTGCGTGTGTCGCCCTTCGCCCCTTAGCCGTTCTCTCCAGATAGCCATTTGCGATTAGGTAAGGTTCTAAAACATCCTCAACCGTTCCTTCATCCTCACTAAGTGCCGCTGCAATAGTGCTCAGTCCCATTGCTCTTCCATTCGCCCCAGCCAAAAGATGCAAAAGTCTGATATCCATCGCATCAAAGCCATGTGAATTGATACCAAGTTCATCAAGGGCGTACTGTGTTCGTGCATGCACAATGCTACTCTCATTTGCAACATCAGCAAAATCTCTCACGCGTCGCAAGAGTCTTAGTGCGATACGCGGAGTTCCGCGGCTTCGTTTTGCTATCTCTGCGCACGCTTCATGGGCTATACTTTTGTTGAGCTTATTGGAAGCTTGAGAGATGATTTGCGAAAGCTCATCAGAGGAGTAAAACTGCATACGAAAGTTCATGCCAAATCTATCGCGAAGCGGGTTGGAGAGCATGCCAGCCCTTGTCGTAGCGCCTATAAGTGTAAAACGTGGCAAATCAATCTTTACAGTCTGTGCAGCAGGACCGCTGCCTATGATGATGTCGATACGAAAATCTTCCATAGAGGAGTAGAGAATCTCCTCCACTGCAGGCGAGAGGCGGTGAATCTCATCGATAAAGAGAACATCCCCCTCTTGCAGATTTGTCAAAATCGCCGCCAAATCGCCGCTTTTTTCTATCATTGGAGCGGCTGTTACTTTGATATTTGCCTGCATCTCATTTGCGATGATGAGTGCCAGCGTCGTCTTTCCAAGCCCTGGAGGTCCGTAAAAAAGGACATGGTCAAGCGCTTCGCCTCTTTTTTTGCTCGCTTCTATAAAGACACCGAGATTTTTTTTAATCTGCTCTTGCCCAATGTACTCACTCCACGCACTCGGACGAAGAGAGTTTTCAACAACCTCTTCCCCCTCAAATCGCTCTATCTCAACCAATCTTTCCATATCTTCTCTTAGTACGTGTGGATGTCTTGAGGAAACTCTTTTGATTTTACCTCATCAGCGTATTGCCCAACTGCTTTTTTAACCAAAGCCGCACCGTCCATATATTTTTTCACAAACTTCGGCGTAAACTCCTCAAAAAGTCCAAGCATATCAGAGAACACAAGCACCTGCCCGTCAACCTCCGCACCTGCTCCGATTCCGATTACAGGGATAGAGACGCTTTTGGCAACAGCAGCGGCAACATCGGCTTTGACACCCTCTATAACCATACAAAAAGCGCCTGCCCTCTCTACGGCTTGCGCATCTTTGATGAGTTGTTGCTCCTCCTCTTTTGTTCTGCCTTTGACCTTATAGCCACCCTCTGAGCGAAAAGCTTGCGGCAAAAGCCCGATATGCCCGCACACGGCAATACCATTGGAACATAGATGCTCTATGATGTGTGCCTTATCCTCTCCGCCCTCTATTTTGAGTGCATCGGCTGGCGTTTGCTGAAAAACAGCAATGGCATTTCTAAGCGCATCATCCTTGGAGACATAAGTTCCAAAGGGCATATCAGTAATGATAAAGCTATTTTTCGCACCCATCGCAACAGCGTTGGTATGGTATATCATCTGCTCAAGCGTAGCACTAAGCGTATCAGCTCTGCCCGCAAAGCTCATATTTAAACTGTCACCAACCAAAATCATGTCGGAGCTTGGTTCTAAAAGTCTCGCAAAAAGAGCATCATAAGCAGTTATCATTACAAGCGGTTGTACACCTTTGCTTTTTTTGATAGAAGTTATTGTCATTTTTTTCGCCATTTCCAGCTCTTTTCATTTATTGATTTTATGCTATTTTAAAATAATACCAAACCCGACTAACTATACACACTTAAAATAAAAGAGAAGCTATTAGCTATGAGGCGTATCTTTGTACCCCAAGGGCACTTCTTCCCTTCGGTCAGGGCGCAATCCCTAGCAGGACTAAGGCAAAAAGATACAACGAAGTAGATGATAGCTTCTCTTTTACCCGCAGGGCGACTGCAAAGTCTGCTATTGTTTCGTTGAAACTCCTTGAAACTACTAGTAGTTCCTGCGGAATTTCGCCTCACACTAGCAGACTTTGCAGTCGTTTTAAGCGTGTATAGTTAGTCGGGTTTGGTATAAAAGGTATTTTAACGAAAAATAGATATAATTTTGGACTTATAGGAGAAAATATTTTATGGGCATAAGAAGTGATTTAGATTCTAACTTTGATTATGAAATAGTCGATGAATTTTTAGATCACTACTCTATTATGGTTGATTCCATGGAGGTGATGATTCTTGATTTGGCGAAGCCAAATATGTATGAACAGAGCATCAATGAACTTTTTCGCGTTTTTCACAACATCAAATCTGCTTCAGGTTATCTCAAAATAACACCCATGGCAAAACTTGCAACTTTTGTGGAAGAAGCACTCGAAGAGATACGAACAAATCATACAAAGATTAACGAAGAGACACTTAACTGGCTTCTTAGCATCAGCGATATGTTTGCCATATGGAAAGATGACTTTAAATCTAACAATGAGCTTACGCGCATCAAATATTTTCTACTAAAATTACCTGATTTGGAAACCCCTTGAAAAAACTCGTAGCATACATCACCTCTGGATATCCAGAAAAATCATTTAGTATCGATTTGGCGTTAGCGCTTCATGAAAATGGAGTGGACACACTTGAGCTTGGCATACCATTCTCCGACCCTGTTGCAGATGGTCCTTTGATAGAAAAAGCGAACCAAAAGGCTCTTGAGCTTGGGTTTAAATTTGAACATCTTTTAGAGATTTCAAAAGTGGTTGCTCCTAAAGTAGATACTCTGTGGATGGGGTATTTCAACAGTTTTTATCAACAAAACATGCAAAAACTCATCCCTGTGGCAAAAGAGCTTGGTGTCAATGGATTTATCATCCCCGATTTGCCTTATGAAGAGAGTTCGGCATATAACCCTCTCTTTGATGCAAACAATCTGGCAAATATCTGCTTTGTTGCGCCAACAGACAGTGAAGCAAGGATAGAAGAGATAGTCAAAGATGCGAAAAAATTCATCTATTTGGTTGCTTATACTGGCATCACAGGCTCTGGAGTGGCAGAGGACTTACAGCCAATCCTTGCAACTATCAAAAAATATACGCAAACTCCCATCAATGTAGGTTTTGGCGTAAACCAAAAAACAGCTAAAGAGAAAGTTAAAGGTGCGGATGGAGTTATTGTCGGAAGTGCTTTTGTTGAGATACTTTTAAACGAGAGTTTGAATTATCAAGAGAAGATAAAAAACTGTAGCGAACTTGCAAAGATTATAAAAAATGAGATAAACAGTTAAATGAAGTAAGGGGATTTAAATAAAGTGGTGCGCCCGAAGGAATTCGAATCCCTGACCGCTGGTACCGCAAACCAGTGCTCTATCCAGCTGAGCTACGAACGCACATTATCTCTTAATTAAGAGAACGAAATTATATCACGCTTAACTTATAATTATTTTAAAATTCTAATTTTTGTGTGATTTCTTCTATCTTTTGCTCTTGAAGATACAATTCATGGTTTTTACGAACATACGCCTGTAAGAGTATCTTCAAATCATTATTGCCATCAACATTGAAATCTTTTCGCATCTGCTGCTCCAAAAAAGGAGCAAAACCGTCATCTATATCAACATCAAAACGGCGTCCCGCTATATTTAACCCAAGCTTTTTGCTCATTCCCCTAAGCCATTATGCTTTCGAGTTTCTCTACGATAGACTCTATTTCAAAATCTTTGAGATTATTTTGTTCTACAAGTTTTTCTATCTCTTGATTTTTAAGTTCATTCTGAGCTTGAAGCGCTACTATCTCCACTCTTAGTGCCTCACTCTGCTCTTTCATCATCTTGTACTGTTCAACCATTGCTGAAACCTTGTCACTCAATCTTGCTAAAGTTGTTTGGTCTTGCATAAAAAATCCTACCTTTGTTGTGCTTTGTTGTATAACTACAATTCTATCATAATCTTAAAAATTAGATGCTGTTTTAATGCCCTTTATGTTAGTCATAATCCTCTGAAAATTTGCTGCGAGATTTGATTTTTTCTACATGCCCATAGTCATCTTCATCATCATCCCAACCGCTTTCTAGTTCATTTTCGATAATTCTCTCATACCCAAGTTTATTGAGCTCATCATCGATTTCTTCTTGATTGATGCCATTTTTTCTACCAAAATCTAAAATATAATCAATATCTTTTCGCATGACACCATTCAACTCTAACATAAATTCTAAATCTTTAAACGTCATATTTGTCCTCTTAACAAATACCTTTCACTTCCGTGAATGTCCTTACGCAATCGCGTAATATTTCAGCCCTTTCAAGCCACCTAATGTGTTTATTTCCATTTTGTTTATACAAAATTATACTCATAAATAAAAAGAAATTTGCTAAAAAAAAACTTAAAAAAAAGGCTATTTTTGCCTCTATTCTATGCTATAATCTACCTAAAATATCGGATAAATTCAATGATAAAAAAGAGAATTATCGGCGCAAAAGAGCTTGTCTCGATTCCAGATTTACAACTTTACAATCTTGATGCAAAAATTGACACAGGTGCAGACTCCAATGCGTTGCACTGCAATGATATATCTGTAGATGAAAAGAGTGGTTTGGTACACTTTACACTTTTAGACACAGCTCATTTTGCTTATCATGGGAAAAAGATGACACTGCCTCTTTATCGCATAAAGAGAGTTAAAAGTTCTAACGGTGAGACGCAAAAAAGACCTTCCATCCGCGTCAAAGTGGATTTCTTTGGAAAAAGCTATACAACTGTCATCTCTTTGACGAACCGCTCTGATATGAAGTATCCGATGCTAATAGGAAGAAAATTTTTGGCAAAAAAATTTTTAGTTGATGTTTCGCAAGAATATCTCACCAAACAAACACAAGAGGCATAAAGGGATAAAATGAGAATCTATATACTTTCAAGAAACAAAGAGCTCTACTCTACAAAAAGACTAGTTGAAGCTGCTGAAGCAAGAGGTTGGGAAGCGCGTGTGATCGACTATCTCAAATGCAGTATAGAGATTATGAAAGATGAGCTAAAAGTCAACTACCAAGGGCAAGAGTTGCCAACCCCTGATGCGATTATCCCAAGAATAGGCGCAAGTAGAACATTTTACGGTACAGCAATGGTACGACACTTTGAGATGATGGATGTCTTTAGCGCAACAGGCTCTTTGGCGATAAAGAGAAGCAGAGATAAGCTAAGAAGTCTTCAAATTCTCTCAAAAAATGGTGTTGACATGCCAAAAACAGTCTTTGCATCCAACAAATCAAGCGCAAAAGATGTTATCGCACTCAGTGGCGGCGCGCCGCTTGTGCTCAAAATCTTAGAGGGAACGCAAGGCGTTGGGGTTGTTTTGGTTGACAGTGAAAAAGCTGCAAAATCGGTACTCGATGCTTTTTATGGCATGGATGTAAACTTGCTTGTTCAAGAGTACATTGAAGAGGCTGGCGGAGCAGATATACGCGTCTTTATCGTGGGCGGGAAAATCATAGGTGCGATGAAGCGTCAAGGTGCAGAGGGGGATTTTAGATCAAATCTCCATCAAGGCGGACGCGCAACGGCACATAAACTCACAAAAAGAGAGAAAGAGACGGCACTTGCAGCCGCAAAAGCGATGGGACTTGGTATCTGCGGGGTCGATATGATTCCATCATCGCGCGGACCTCTTGTCATGGAAGTAAACTCTTCCCCAGGGCTAGAGGGGATTGAAAAATCCACAAACATCGATATTGCTGGAAAAATCATGGAGTATGTGGCACAAAACGTAGCCCCAAAATGCAAAACACATCCAAAAAAAAGAAAAATTAAAAAAGACAACATTGGAGCGTAGTGATGGAGTTGTTTTACGATATATTAAAACAGCTTATCCGCATACCAAGTGTGGTGGGAGCTGAACAACCCTTTTTTATGTTTATCAAAAGAGAGCTTGAAGAGTTAGGTATCACTGTTGAGTACTATGACGGCGTACTCGTGGCTAAAGGCAACAACCCACAACGTGGCTACATCTCAGCACATGCAGATAGACACGGGCTTATCTGCACGGGACATAATGAGTTTCAGTATGCCGCATTTATCGCAAAAAACAAAGCCGATTTAACGGGTGATTCCAGTTCGGAGCAACTTTTGCACAACTTTACTGCTCGATTTGTCGATGAAAAAGTGCAAGCATACCAACCGTGGGCAGGAAGCTATCTTGGACTAGGCTCCATCAAAGATGCTTTTTTATGCGAAAGAAGAAACAACATTATCTTTAAAATAGATGGCTTTGACTATCTCTTACCTGGGATTCCCATAGCTTTTATGGATAAGCTTGTCATCAACGATGATTTGGTCTCCGCACAGCTTGATAATGTCATAAGCATCGCCATTATCATCTATCTCTACACGCTTGGCTATCAGGGAACTGCCTTTTTTACGGCTTCCGAAGAGGCTGGAAAAAGCTGGAGATTTTTACTAGAGTGGTTTCGACGCTTCAACATCAAAACAGATGAGTTGCTTGTACTCGACACAAGCCCTTACCCAACACTAGAAGAGATTCGCAACATTGATATCGTTCTTAGACACAGAGACTCAAACGCCGTTTTTCGTTCTCCTCTAAAAAATAGAATCAAAAAAATAGCAGCAAAAGAGAAGATAAAATTTAGTTTCAAAGACACCTATCTTAAAAACAAGATGCGCAAAAACAGCACCATTCGCTCTCTTGGAACAACGGAGCTTGGAAGGTTAATCCACGCAACAAAAGGTGAAATTCAAGGAACAACACTCCAAATACCAACCATCGGTTACCATACTGTCAATGAAACAACGACAACAAGGGCTATTGAGAGTATGATAACTGTTTTAAAAAATATCTATATCACACAAGAATGAGCCTATGAAAAAAATCATCTCTTTTATCTTCACTCTTCTTTTTCTCTCTACACTCTCTCTCGCTGGGGAGTTGGACTACCTTGAAAAAGAGAAAAACAGCTGGCTGCAAGTCTATAGCAACCAACTCAAAGCACAAGTTCTCGACGATGAGATAAAAATTCTTGAGAAATCCATCAAAGAGTCATGGGGCAAGAAAAAAATCGAACTCAAGGGGCTTCTTGAACTGCAAAAAAGCAAAAAAAAGATTCTCGATGAGTTGCCACAATCCTTTGACACTATTCTTGAGAAAATTACCTTAGAAAAAATCGAAGAGATTAACCTCTTAGAGTACCTCTTCACAAACCAAAAAGGCAAATTTAAGATACAAACACAACGACTTAACCTCCTAGAAGAGGAGTTTGTTCATGCTGTCGCTTTTCTGGAAAAAGAGCTTGCTTTGACTGAGGAGCAGGAGACTAAAGACCCTATAAGAGAGCAACATTTACAAAAAGCTATTGATTTTTTTGAAAGTGCTGCAGGGTTGTTGGAAAACAAAAAAGAGGTTTTAAAGCGAACAAAACAGAGCTATCTGGGTGAGCTTGAAACTTACAAACAGACACAACTGCCTATCCACATCATAAAAATGGCTATTTTGCTTCTGATGTTTTTTCTCTTTCATCTCTTAAAACATTTCATTGCAAAAAAAACGGACGACGTTGATCGCCTCTTGAGGATGAAGCGTGTACTCAATATCACCTTTTTCTTTATCATCTTACTCATGCTCATCATCTTTAACATCAGTAACATCGTCTATGCAGCGACGCTCATAGGTGTCATCGGTGCAGCGATGACGATAAGTATGAAAGAGTATCTCCAAAGCGTGGCAACATGGTTTCATCTCTCCTTTGGAAACTTTATCAAAGTGGGAGACAGGATTCTCATCCAAATCAACAACAACCAAATCATAGGTGAGGTTATCGACATCTCTCTCTTTCAAGTTACTCTCTATGAGGGCATCAACAACACAACAGCACTCGATTTGAAGCGTTCTGGAAGGACAGTTTTTATACCAAACAACTTTTTTGTCACCAACTATGTCTATAACTACACGCATGACAAGATGAAGACTATCTACGACCTCATAGAGTTTCGCCTCCCCTTTGATGTGGATACAAAAAAGGTTGAGGAGCTTGTGAATGCGGTAACTTTAGAGGCGACAGAGCGTTATATGGAGGTTGCTTCAAAACAGTTCTCAAGCCTAAAAAAACGCTACGATATGCGCTCTCGTGAATTTCGACCACGCATACATTTTGTTCCAGATACAAAGAGTTCTTGCTTTATCCTTTATGTTTGGTATGCGGCACCTTATCATCAGATAATGGAATTAAAATCACAGTTAAGTCAAAAAATAGTCAAAAAGCTTCATGAGAATGGAGTAGAATTTTACAAGAGTCAAAAGGTAAGTGAAATTTACTAAAACAGGTCAACGGTAATGACCTATTTTAGAGGGAGAAATAAAGGGTTTCAGATATTAGTGAATATCTGTATTTGGGTGGTTGGGCTTGCTAATTGGCGCTTGCGCTTCTTTAACATCATAATGTACAATTTCGTTAGCTTGGAGAGCACCTAGTGTCAATGCGATTAGTAAGATGATTTTTTTCATCGTGTGTCCTTTGGTAAGAGAGCGTTACCCTCTAAATTTTTAAATCGGAGTAATTCTATCCGATTTAACTTTTGTCTTTCTTATCGCTTTTTAACTACATAATTGATTTAAGATTTAATTTATATTATGTTAAAGTTACACAACTATTCAAGGGGTTACATGCACTTTAACCGTGTTCACATCGAAGTAACCAACATTTGCGGTCTTGCATGCAGCTTCTGCCCTCCGAAAACAAATCCTTCCAAAAGCATGTCACTCGCTTTTTTTGAAGAGGTGCTCGTACAACTTCAGCCATATACAAAAACTCTTGCTTTTCATGTGATGGGCGACCCTCTGACGCTCTCAAATCTTGAGGAGTTTCTTGATATTGCAGATAAACATGGGTTTGAAGTCGAGCTTACTACAAGCGGTTACTATCTTGGCAAAACTAAAGCTCAAACACTCTTTCACGTAGCAGTTCGCCAGCTCAACATCTCTCTCAACAGCTTCAATAAAAACAGTCTGAACATGACGTTTGAGGAGTATATCAACGCTGTTTTAAATGCCTGTTCGCAAAAAATAGAACACTACCCTAAACCTTTTGTAAATCTCCGCCTTTGGAATCTTGACGATATTTGCAGTGAAGCTGGGTATAATAGGCTTCTTTTTGAAAGATTGGGCTCATTTTTTAACACTACGCTTAACGAAGATGAGATTTATAGAGATAAAATCAAATCAATCCGTTTGGCTCCAAAAGTGCTGCTCAATTTTGATAGCTATTTTGAGTGGCCTTCCCTTGCTTCTTCGCACAACAGCGAGGGAACATGTTACGGTTTAAAATCTCACATCGGCATACTTGCAAACGGTGTTGTGGTGCCTTGCTGCTTGGACGGCGAGGGAGTCATAGCGCTTGGCAGCCTTCATGACACGACGCTTGAAGAGATACTGAATTCTAAAAGAGCCAAAGATATGATAGAGGGCTTTAAAAACTTTAAGGCTGTTGAAGAGCTTTGCAAAAAATGCAGTTATAAAGATAAATTTACAAAGGGTTAAAATGCAACAGATAAGCAACCACGTGTTTTGCGATGATTTTATCGCCTCTCTTAAACTTGAAACACGACTTATGGCAAACCCATACTATGACTATCCCTATCTTATAATCAAAGATTTTTTCTCAAAATCTACATGTGATGATATCTCTAACTATGCCTATAATACCTCGGAGGGCGAGAAAGCTAAAGTAAAAACAAGGCTTCTTGGCAGCATCGTCGATCCCAGCATTGACGAGAGCATCAGAAAGACCGTTATTCATAAACTCTCAGCTCTACATGTAAGCATGTACGAGGAGAATTTTAAAACTTTTCAAGCGGAGATTGAGCGCTTCTTTAGCGTTGCACTTACGACATCAACAACGCTGCAGGCGCTGGAGTACACAAAAGGTTCATTCTACATCAAACATTCCGATGACTCAAATGAGCTAGTGGATACAGATGGCAAAACGGTAGGTTTTATACAAGTAGCCCCCATGCGCAAACTTACAACCGTACTTTTTGCGACCTCTCATGAGAAGTGCGGTTCTGATGCCCATAACTTTAGCGGAGGAGAACTGATTTTTAATTATCTCTTTGATGCGGACGGCAAACAGATTAAACTCTACCCTCAGGCGGGAGATATGATAGTTTTTCCAAGCAACCCGATATATAGCCATGAAGTTCTACATGTAGAAAATGGATACAGGCTGACTCTTGTGCAGTGGCACAATGCTATCATCAACTAAGTAAAGGCTGAGCGTATCAAAATATTGCTCCATTTTAGCTACAATTCTTCATGTCAAAATTTAAAGTTTATTCAGATTATTCTCCAGCAGGAGACCAGCCAAAAGCCATTGAAGCTCTAAGTGATTCCATCTTAAAAGGGAACCGTTACCAAGCCCTAGAGGGTGTAACGGGAAGCGGTAAGACTTACACGATGGCGAGCGTCATTGAAAAAGTGCAAATGCCAACCATCATCATGACGCATAACAAAACACTTGCCGCACAACTCTACAGCGAATTTCGCCAGTTTTTTCCAAACAACCATGTGGAGTATTTTGTAAGTTACTACGACTACTATCAGCCTGAAGCCTACATCCCACGTCAAGACCTCTTTATAGAAAAAGACAGTGCAATAAATGATGAGCTAGAACGCTTGCGCCTCTCTTCAACGGCAAACCTTCTCTCTTATGACGACGTTATCGTTGTGGCATCTGTATCTGCAAACTACGGTTTGGGAGACCCTGAGGAGTATGAAAACATGGTGCAGTCCATCGCCATTGGCGACACGATTGCGCAAAAAAAACTCTTGCTTCGTCTTGTAGAGATGGGTTATGTGCGCAATGACACCTATTTTGACAGTGGGCATATACGGGTAAACGGCGAGAGTTTGGACGTGTTCCCGCCCTACTTTGAACAAGAAGCCATTCGCATAGAGTTTTTTGGCGATGAGATAGAA
>CAXNED010000014.1:0-14328 GCA_964201385.1 Sulfurimonadaceae bacterium
ACCCCGCTTATGCCCCAAAAATTTTTCTCTGGTTTCATGGATGCAAGGGCTTGTTTTGTGTGTGGGTTTTGCGCTATGGCTTGTGCTTTTTCTTTTATTTTTTGTTTCATATTAGTCCCTATGAAGCCATAATATCGACAAATTCATTGCCATCAAGTGCCTCTAAAAGTTTGCTACTTACTCGGATGGCGGAGTTTATGAGGACGTTTTGGAGTTTTGAGACGATAGTGAGTTTGAGTTCTCTGTTGCCTGGGTTTTGTCGTACTGCTCTGTAGAGCTCTTCGAGTACTCGCATGTCGCTGTCTAGTTTTATGGAGAGGGCTATCGGCTCTTGCGGCTTTTCTTGAACCTCTTTTTTGGTCTTTTGCGTCTCTTTTTTTGCCTCTTTGAGCGTCATTATCTTTACAACGTTCGTTCTTGTGAACATATCTGTGTGCGTTACTTTGACTTTTATGGCGATTGGCTCATTTAGGTTCATTTGCGTGAGCTCTTCTAGTTTGTCCGAAAAAAGCATCACTTCGATGTTTCCGTGGAAGTCCATGAGGCTTACTATGCCAAACTGGCTCCCTTTTTTGGAGGTTTTTTTGGTTATCTCTTCCACTTTTCCTATGAAGATGGCGTACGAACCATCTTTTACGTTTTCTAGCTCTGAAGAGAGTGTATAGTCTAACTCATCGATTTTTTCTCTGTACTCATCAAGAGGATGACCTGAGATGTAAAAACCGATGGTCTCTTTCTCAAACTCCAAAATCTCTTTTAGCTCGTATTCAGCGCAATTGACGAGTTTTAACTCCACACTTGTTATCTCGCTATCATCTCCAAAAAGACTTCCAAGCGCATTTTTTTTCGCATTTGAAGCATCTTTTGCGGTATCTACTATCTTCTCTATTTGGTCTAAAAGTGCTTTTCTTGAGAAACCAAATCTGTCAAATCCGCCCGCTTTTATGATGGACTCAACCACTCTTTTGTTTACTTTTGATGGCTCGATTCTGTTTACAAAATCCTCTACAGATGTAAAATCACCGCCCTCTTTTCTCGTTTCAAGTATGGAGTAAACCGCCGCTTCTCCCACTCCTTTGATAGCACCAAGACCGAACAATATAATCTCACGTGTTTCTTTTGTGATAGCTGAAAATTCAAGTTGTGAATCGCAAATATCGGGAGGCGATAACTCGATGCCCATTCTTTTGGTCTCATCGATGTAGCGGACAACCTTGTCTGTGTTGTCTTTATCTGATGTTAAAAGTGCCGCCATAAACTCATTTGGATAGTAAGTTTTTAGCCATGCAGTCTGAAATGTAATCATCGCATAAGCGGCAGAGTGAGACTTGTTGAAACCGTATCCTGCGAACTTCTCGATGATATCAAAGAGTTTTGATGCGGCGGCGTAGTCAAGCCCCTGTTTTTGCGCTCCAGTTGCAAACTCGTCGTTATAGACGGACATATCTTTTTTCTTACCCATAGAACGGCGGATGATGTCGGAATAGCCAAGAGAAAAACCGCCGACAGTTTGAACTATCTGCATAACCTGTTCTTGATAAACAATGACTCCGTAAGTGTTTTTAAGGATTGGCTCCATCGTATCAAAAGTATATTCTATCTTCTCTCTGCCGTGCTTTCTCTCGATAAAGCTATCAAGCATTCCCGACTCCATCGGTCCAGGGCGGTAGAGTGCCAAAACTGCGATTAAGTCCTCGAAACTATCGGGTTTTAGGCGTTTGTTCAAGTCCTGCATACCCGAACTCTCTATCTGAAACATTCCCACCGTGTCGCCACTGCGGATAACATCATATACTTTTGGGTCGTTCTCGTCTATTGTCTGCCAAACAACCTCTTTGTTGTAGCGAAACTTGATAAGTTTTATGGCGTTGTCGATAACATCAAGCGTTTTAAGCCCCAAAAAGTCGAACTTTATGAGGTCAACATCTTCAAGGTAGTTGAGCGAATACTGCGTTACAAAAACATCCTCGCCCGAGGGTTTGTAGATGGGAGTTTTCTTCCAAAGTTCTTCGTTGGAGATAACGACCCCCGCCGCATGGATACCAGAGTTTCGCTTAAGCCCCTCAAGCCTTTTTGCAAACTCCCAAACCCTTGCCGCATTGGCGTCACTATCTATCAGCTCTTTAAGTTTTGGCTCTTTTTGAAAAGCTCCTGCTATAAATTCGCCGTTTTTACTTTTGCCATTGAGCGTTATACCTAGCTCATCGGGAACAAGTTTTGCCATTTTGTCGGCTTGAGAGAGCGGCATGTCAAGAACACGGGCGACATCACGGATAACCCCTTTGGCAAGAAGTGAGCCAAAAGTGATGATTTGTGCGACTTGGTTGCGTCCGTATTTTTTGACGACATAGTCTATGACTTCCCCACGGCGAGCCTGCATAAAGTCCATATCAATATCGGGCATACTCACACGCTCTGGGTTCAAAAATCTCTCAAAAAGTAGATCATACTTCATCGGGTCGATGTCTGTGATGCTTAGTGAGTAGGCGACCAAACTTCCCGCCGCACTCCCCCGCCCTGGACCAACCGCTATGCCCATCTCTTTGGCAACCTTGACAAAATCCCAAACGATAAGCATGTATCCTGGGAACTTCATGGAGTTGATGACCTGCATCTCAAACTCTAAACGCTCTTTGTACTCTTCATGTTTTGCTTGTGGTACATGCCCCAGCCGCTCTTCAAGCCCCAAACGGCAACGATAGATAAAATACTCGGCATCGTTTTTGTCCGCTGCACTCTTCCATCCTCTTTTTTGCTCTTTTGAAGCCTCCGCATCAAGCGGCGCATCGTCCTCATAGTCGATACTAAGCCCATCAGATAAAGCATACTCTCTTGTAAACTTAAAGTTTGGAGGGATGGGGTCGCCAAGTTTGAGTTCCAAGTTACACTTCTCAACTATCTCTTGCGTATGGGCTATGGCTTCGGGGATGTCGGCAAAGAGCTTTGCCATCTGCTCGGGGCTTTTGAGGTAAAACTCATGTACGGAGTGGCGCATGCGTTTTGGGTCGTCATAGAGTTTGTTCATCCCGATACACATAAACGCCTCATGATACTGTGCATCGTCATGGAAGGTGTAGTGCGTGTCGTTTGTGGCAACTACTTTGATGTCTAGCTCTTTGGCAAGACGCAAGAGTTGGTCGTCGATAAAGAGCTGATCACCTATGCCGTGACGCATAAGTTCAAGATAAAAATCATCTCCGAAAATCTCTTTATACTCCAGTGCCGCCGCTTTTGCCCCATCATACCCAAGCGCACCGTTTTTGCTATTTCTCTCATTGACTGTATTTAAATGCCAACTCACCTCGCCTTGAAGACAAGCAGAGGTACAAACAAGCCCCTCGCTATGCTCTCTTAGCTCTTTTTTGTTGATGCGTGGATAGTAGTAAAACCCCTCAATAAAGGCTTTTGAAGAGAGGTACATAAGGTTTTCATACCCCTTTTGGTTTTTGGCAAAAAGGCAGATATGAAACCGCTGTTTCGTGCTTTTGTCATCAAGCATCTCGCCGTTATGAAGATACCCCTCTATCCCGATGATGGGCTTAATCCCCGCTTCCCTCATCTGCTTGTAAAAATCAATAGCACCAAACATATTGCCATGATCCGTCATAGCAACTGACGTCATGCCAAGTTCTTTTACCTTTTTAACAAGATTTGAGAGTTTGTTTGCTCCATCAAGCAGGGAGTATTCGGTATGGAGATGTAAGTGGGTAAATGGTTGTACGGTCATTGGGTTACTACTTTAGTTGTGTTTGAATTGTTTATTATATTTGAAATTGCTTTAGTGGGAGTTGAGAGTGCGCTTTACTGGCACTGTGGGCATATGCCAGATAGGACTAGGGCGTTGTCGTCAAAGAGGTAACCGCTTTTTTTTGAGGCTGTTTGTATGACGTTTTGTAAAGAGAGTTCTAAATCTTCAAGTTTTAAGCACTGTTTGCAAATCATATGAGAGTGTTCTACTTTTACTATCTCGTACTTAGATTTGCCGTTTGGTATTTTTACCTCTTTTAAAAGATTTACTTCTACCATGGAGTGTATATTTTTATAAAGTGTTGCCAAAGATATAGTGCTAAAGTCCTTACGCACGGCGACATAAAGCTCCTCTATACTTATATGCCCGCTCTTTCCTATGAGAGAGAGGATGCCCAAGCGTTGGGGAGTTACTTTTAAATTATGCTCTTTGAGTTTTTGTATATAATCATTCATAATTGAAATATTAGCATTAAAATAGATAATTTTAATAGTTTAATAAGAAATTTTCCTAGAGGATAAAAATTATTATTTAGATTAAGCTTTATACTCTATAATTTTACATTCCAAATATTCAAAAGGATACTACAACATGAAACTCTTAAGCATAGCGGCTATCGGCGCAATCTCAACTATCGCATTTGGTGCGACACTTTTAGAAGATGCTAAAAATGCGGGTATGAAGCCTATTCCTAAAGACAAAAAAGAGCTAAACAAACTCATAGACGACCCTAAAAACCCTATAACTGCAGCGAAAGTAGAGTTAGGCAAAAAGCTCTTTTTCGACCCTAGACTCTCAAAAAGCTCACTTATAAGCTGTAATACATGTCATAACTTAGGCATGGGCGGAGCTGATGGCGTGAGTGCGGCTATCGGTCATAAATGGACGCCAAATCCTCATCACCTAAACTCGCCTACCGTCTATAACTCGGTTTTAAATGCTGTTCAGTTTTGGGACGGAAGAAGTCCGCACTTAGAAGATCAGGCTCAAGGACCTATCCAAGCAGGTCCTGAAATGGCTGCTCCTAAAGAGTTGGTGGTAGAGAGAGTAACTTCGATTCCCACTTATGTTGAAGAGTTCAAAAAAGCGTATGGCAAAGATGTAAAAATAGATTTTGAAAAAATTGCTACAACTATCGGAGTTTTTGAAAGAACACTTGTTACTCCTTCAAGATTTGATGAGTTCATGAACGGAAAAGATAACGCTCTATCTAAAGCCGAAAAAGATGGTCTAAAAACTTTTATAGACAAAGGGTGTGCGACTTGTCATGACGGTGTCGGTATCGGCGGAACTATGCAACCTTTCCAAATCGCAAACAAGTACAAATTTGCAAGCACGGGTGATTTCAAGGGCGATGCAAATGGAATGGTAAAAGCTCCGACACTAAGAAACATAGAAGAGACTGCGCCATACTTTCACAACGGTCAAATCTGGTCGCTTCAAGATGCTATCAAAGAGATGGGAAGCGTTCAGTTGGGCATAACCATAAACGACAAAGATGCAGCGTCTATTGAGACATTTTTGAAGAGTTTAACAGGAACAAAACCTGCCATAACCTACCCTATCCTTCCGCCAAGCACAAACACTACACCTAAGCCTGATGCGCTTTAGTCTTAAAAATGGCGGCATTTAAGCCGTCATTACTTTGTAAAATGGTTTTGCGGTCTTCCTATGTGAAACCCTTGCAGATAGTCCACGCCCATCTCTTTTAGGGTTTTTACTATCTCCTCATCTTCTACATACTCTGCAACGGTCTTGACATTTAGCTCTTTTGCAAGGGTTAGGATGCTGTGTACAAAGGCTTTGTCTTTTCTATCTTTGTTGATGTTGATGATAAATTCGCCATCAATTTTAAGGTAGTCAATCGGGAATTTTTTGATATAGTGAAATGACGAGAAGCCTGAGCCAAAGTCATCTATGGCAAACTTGTATCCTGCTATTTTGAGGTTGATAACGAACTTCTCCAAAACAGAGAAGTTTTTAACCGTTTCTCTCTCTGTTATCTCAAAAACAATATGGTCTTTTGAGATGTCGCACTGCTTGATAAGCTGCGTTATCGCATCTGCATAGTTGCCGACAACGAGGGATTTTGGAGAGAGGTTTATAAACAAAATGCCCTCGTAATTCTCCGCTTTTATCTTTTTAAACGCATTTTCTATAACCATCAAATCCATACGGTTGATGATGCTCATGCTCTCCGCCACCTCGATAAACTCATACGCTGGAACGATTTTGCCATCCACTTCGATGCGCATGAGAAGTTCATGAATCTCATTTTTACCAGTAAGTGTGGTTTGGATGGGCTGAAAATATGGCACGATACGGTTGTTTGCAACTGCATCCACAAGGAGTGCGGATTTGGCTTTTTGCTCTTTTATCATAGTGACAATATCATCGCCAGATGGCACTCTGATACTGTTTTTGCCATCCTCTTTTGCTTTGTACATCATGCCATCAGCTATCACGAAAAGCTCTTTTTGCGTTGTTGCATGCTGTGGATAGGCGGATATGCCTATAGAGACTGTAACACCTGCGTAGTTTCCATCGGTTGTAAGAAGCTTAAACTCCTCTACCGCTTTGGCGATAACATGCGCAACGGCTGTAGCACCCTCAAGACCGCACTCTGGCAAGATAAGCGTAAACTCATCGCCGCCATAACGTGAGAGGATATCCTCTCCTCTTTTTGATTCTGACAAAATTCTTGCGAACTCTTGCAAAAAGAGGTCTCCAAAAGCGTGTCCATATTTGTCATTGATGGGTTTAAAGTTGTCACAGTCTATAACCATAAGCGCAAACTCATAACCATGAGGCTCTGCCCTTTTAATCTCATACTCCAAAAAGTCCACAAATACTCTTTGGTTAAAAAGCCCTGTAAGCGGGTCGTGTGCGGCATAGTACTCTAAGTCATTGGTGTATTTGTTGATGGCTTTTACAGAGCCTACGAGGTTTGCCATCGTGGTTAAGATACTGTCTATTACGATATGTTTTATAGGGTCTGCCGCCATGTCCGACTGCACACTAAGCCCGACGATGCCGCCTATTTTTGGGCTATCCAAAAAGAGAGATTTGGTTCTGTGTGCAAAATTTTCATACTCTGCGGTGGTAATAGAGTGGTTAAACTCTGCAATATTGTGACGGATGGTATAGTCTGTATATCCCAAAAAGTGGTTACTTGCTTTGATGGCTTCTCTTACGTAAATCTCAAAAAGAACCTTCACATCATCTTTTGGAACGCCAAACCAAAAGATATCTACCTCAAACTGGTCATCCCCGATTCTAAAAATAGTCATAAGCGTATATGTCTGCATCACTTTGTTGATGTCAACCAAAAGTTCGTTGATAAAGTCACGCCAATCCTGAACAACCTCTGAAGTGATGATAAACTTATCGAGCAACTGCACTTCAAACTCAAGCAAATCTTTATCTACTGCGATAATTTTTAGCTTTTGCGCAAGCTCATTTACATGAACAATAATCTCATTTACCTCATCAAATTTCAAATCGATTTCCATCGGGTCAAACTCTTTAAAATCTTTCATTGAGTTGATATTTTGAACTTTTTTGTTAAATAGTTTGAGTGAATTTGTGATCTTTGAAGTCGTATATCTTGAGGCTACAAAGGCTATAAATACGAATAATGGAAGAATGATGAGGAAAAAGTAAACATAGTCCAAAAATGTCTCTTTTATGATTGCGACAAAGTTTTGTTCTACATCTATGACGCCGAGTGTGTCGCCTATGTTTGCGTTTACATGACAGCTAAGGCACTCTTTTTTGGCGTTTAGAGGCAGAAGATTTCTAAGTTTGCCCATCTCTGTGAGCGTTATCTTCTCTCCGCTTGCTAAAACAGAGTTCGCCAAATCATCCCTTTGTCTCTCCTTGACTTCTCCGAATAGTTCTTTGATTTTTTCGCCACGATAGATATTTACCGTATAGTCGCTATCGTTAAAATTCTCTTTTATGGAGTCCGTAAAATCATTCAAGTCCTCCCTGCTCCACCCTTTTTTCATCACTTGATACATGGAAGAGAAGATTTGGTTTGAAACTATATTTGCGTGCTTGATGGCATTTTCTTGCGCTAACAACGTATGGAGATATGCCGTAAAAACAAAAACCACAACAAAGAGCGTTGAGAGGAGAGCTACATTGATAGAAAAGATAAAATTCTTTAACTTTTTAGGCATTTTCTTCACTTTTTATGATTTTAAAAGTAGTGAATTATAACTATCAATTATATATTTAAACTTAAACAGTAAGCTTTTTTCTCGTAAAATTGGGATTATTATATAACAATAACAAAAAAAAATATAAACTTTTTATACAACTTCCAAAAAGAACAGATATTCGCTAATACTTCACTAATGCACTTGCCCCATACTGTCACTATCAAAACAAAAAGGATACATCATGAAAAAAGTTATAATTGTCGCTCTCTTAAGCCTAAACGTTATTGCGGCGGACTACTCCGCTATGTCACTTGAAGAGATGCAAGCGATGCGTGGCACAGTGCCAACAGAGGAGCGTGCGGCGTTTCAAACAGAGATGAAGTCACGCATGCAAACGATGACCCCTGAGGAGCGTCAAAGTGCAACAAGCACCATGAAACAGAGCAAATCAGGCGCAATGGATGGCAGTGGTTCACAGATGCGTCAAGGCGGCTCTCAAGGCGGTATGGGTTCTGGAACAGGCGGCGGAATGCAAGGACGTGGCGGACGCTAATTTATGCTACCATTAAGCATATAAAACCAGAGGAAGCAACAAAGTGATAAACATACTTCTGCTTGAAGATGATTTGGTTCTTGGCGAGACGTTGCATGAGATGCTTAGTGAGGGCGGATATGAGTGTACATGGGTCATGAACGGGGCGGCGGCGGCAGATGCGGCTTACGACAACCGTTACGACCTCTATATCTTTGATATCAACGTCCCCTTGCTCAATGGATTTGATTTGGTTCAAAGTCTGCGAAATGCGGAGGATAACACCCCCGCAATCTTTATCAGTGCGATGACTGATATCGTTGCTATTACCAAAGGTTTTTTAGTCGGAGCTGATGATTATCTCAAAAAACCATTTTACCCGCAAGAGCTTTTACTTAGAATCGAAGCCCGTTTTTCTCGAAAATCACAGCTCATAAAACACGGCGAAATCACATATAACACCATAACAAAAGAGGTTACAAAACAAGGTCATGTTCTCTCTCTTGGAGAAGTGCAACTCCCTTTTCTTGCTTTTTTTATCACAAACATCGGACGAACGCTCCACAAAGAGAGCCTATTTGAGTTGATGGAACATCCCAGCGACAATGCTTTGCGTTTTGCTATCAACAAACTAAAACACACGACTGGATGGAATATCCAAAACGTCAGAGGGGTAGGATACCGTATTGAAAAAAGCTGAATACGAATCGTTTTTTAAGAGTTTTGGTGTCTTTTTTATCGCACTAAGCATGTTGAGCGGCGTTTTGTTTTATCTCCAATACACCCAGCTCAAACACGATTTGGATGAAAAACTATACGACCAGATGCGTTTGTGCAGTTATGACCTTAAATGTACTCAATTTGAGTTTGATTTTATCCCATTAGATCCAAACAAACTCTATGAACTTCAACGCACATCTGCCGAAATGTTCGTCCTTTTTTCTATTCCCAAAAATGATACTTATGCGCTAAAACTCTCTTTGTCAAACACGCAATACGAAATCATGATAGAAACGATTCGCAATGATTTTGTCTTTTACTATAGTTTTGCGCTTTTGGTTATTGCCGTTGTTTCAGCCCTTTTTTCACTCTACTCGCTCTATCCACTGCGCCGTGCGCTCCATCTGACGCAAGAGTTCAGTCGTGATATCTTACATGACCTCAACACACCGCTCTCGGCACTCAGGCTCAATGTCTCTCTTCTCAAACCCAGTTTAGATGACGAAAAAAAAATCAATCGAATACTGCAAAGTATTGACACAATTGTCTCTCTTGGGGACAACTTGCGGAGTTATCTTGAAGAGCATGTTTATCAGGTTGAAACATTTGAGCTAAATCCTCTCATAAAAAACAGAATCTCGGCACTAAAAAAGCTATACCCTTCCATCCGTTTTACACTTAATGGAGAAAATATACTCATAACCACAAATCAAAACGCTTTTATCCGCATTGTTGACAACCTCCTAAGCAATGCCGCTAAGTACAACAAACACGATGGTTCTGTTACGCTCACTATTGACGCAAGAGAGAACAAACTCTACATTCAAGATACTGGCAAAGGGATTGCGCACCCAGAAAAAATATTTGAACGATTTTACAAAGAGCATGAACGGGGAGTGGGCATCGGGCTTCACATCGTTAAAAAGTTCTGTGATGAGCTGAAAATTTCCATTGACGTAAAAAGCCAACTCTCAAAAGGGACTATTTTCACTCTCGAACTTAGCTCACTAACGAAACACTAACACTTCCATGTCAAACTTTCAGACGTAAAGGATAATTATGAAAAATTTTATGATGCTGCTCTCTTTGCTACTACTTGGTGCTACTCTTTTTGGGGATGAGTCGATTAACGAGCAGATAGAAGCGATAAAAAACGCTCCGCAAACAGAGCGTGTCAAACTTATGAACCAACTAAAAACCCAAATAGCGGCGATGAACGAGAAAGACCGTGCCAATGCACTCAACACTCTTCAACAAAGCAGAGGCGATTCTGCAAACAAAGCACAACTAAAGCTTCATCAAGGCAACTCTCAAGAAACTGGCGGTTTGATGCAACACTCTAAACATCACAACGGCTCTTTTGGCGGTCAAAAACTGCAAGGAAAACAGTAGTGTTTCGCTTAGTATTGGCTCTGTTGTGTATGACAACCTCCTCTTATGCCTATGTTGATAGTGATTTTGACGGTGTTGAAGATGCGTATGACCTTTGCCCACAAACACCTTTAAGTGATTTGGTCGATGCAGATGGATGCATGATAAAAAGTACTGGAACTAAAATCTCTTATGATTTGGTTTTAGGCATGGGCTACTCCCAAATCAACTATGCGTCCCAAGAGCCATCCGACACCATAAGCAACTCACTGCAAGCAGATATCTACATGGGCAAGTGGTGGTTTCAGTTGGTCGCATCCCACTACAAATCCGATGATGGCGTGGAGTCAAAAAGCGGTTTGGAAGATACCTCGATGGCTCTCATGTACCGATTTGCCACAACCGAAAAACTCTCCATAACGACTGGTGTTGGTCTTATCTTGCCTACCTACGAAAGCACATATAACAATGAAGCGACCGATTATACGGCATCAGTTGATTTAAACTATCTCTTAAACAGTAAGTTTTCGCTATTTTTGGGAAGCAACTATACATGGGTCAACGACCGTGACGTTATAGAGGAGAAGTACCAAAACAGCTCTGGATTTTATGCTGGTCTCAAATATGTACAACCCAGTGAAAAATCAGCTTTAAGTGCGGCTTACTACCAAAATGAGAGTATTTACACCTCTACCCAAACCATAAAATATCTCTCCCTCGGATATGCTTACATGATTAACTCCCATTGGAATATCGGTGGACACTACGGACATGGTCTAAGTGACTCAGCAAGCGACAAATCAATCTCAGCCTATGTTGGCTATACATTTTAACATGACTAATCCGATACCAAAAAATAAAACTTTTTTAGCAATTATCCCTGCAAGAGGCGGAAGCAAAAGAGTGCCTAGAAAAAACATACTCGATTTACGTGGAAAACCACTTATAGCATGGAGTATAGAGGCGGGGTTTAAAAGTAAATATATTGACAAAATAGTGGTAAGCAGCGATGATGAAGAGATACTAAATATCTCAAAACTCTGCGGCGCACAAACCATCAAACGCCCAGATGAACTCTCAAGTGACACTGCCACAACTTTTGATGCCATTAAGCACACGATAGAGAACTTTAAAAAGCATGATTATGTAGTTTTGCTCCAACCGACAAGTCCGCTTAGAGATGAAAAACACATAGATGAAGCCATAGAACTGCTTCTGGCTAAAAATGCAGATGCCGTGGTCGGTGTATGCGAGATGGAACACAGTCCGCTTTGGAGCAACACTTTGCCACAAGACATAAACATGAGTAGATTTTTAAGAGACGAGACACTCAACAAACGAAGCCAAGATTTAGAACCATACTACAGAATAAACGGTGCGATTTACATCTGCCAAACAGATAAACTTTTGGATGAGAAAAGTTTTTTTCTTAAAGATAATATTTTTGCTTACAAAATGGACAGAAAAAGTTCTATAGATATTGATGAAGAGATTGATTTTACGATAGCAGAGGTTTTGATTGACTAAAAAAGAGGTTTTTGACACGAGAAAACTCGCATCAAAAGAGGATTTATTTTACTTTTTCCAAATATTCACAATCAACAGTATTTACTCTGATTGTGTCGCCCTCTAAAACGTGGTAAGGTACTTGAACAACTGCACCCGTCTCTAGCGTTGCAGGTTTTCTGCTACCGCTTGATGTGTCGCCCTTGAAGTTTGGCGGTGTATCGGTAATAAGGAGTTCCATAACTTCAGGAGCAGTTACAGAGATAGCGTTTCCTTTGTAAAAGATGATATCAACATTGATACCGTCTTTGAACCATTTTGAAGCGTCATCACACTGCTCATACGAGAGAGATATCTGCTCATAAGACTCTTGATCCATAAACTGAAACGCCTCGCCATCATCATAAAGATACTGCATCGTTTTGTAAGTTATCTCAGGAACTTCAAACTTATCGCCAGCGTGTACAGTTTTGTCAACAACTTTATTGTTTAAAAAACTCTTCACTTTCATACGAACAAACGCCGCACCTTTACCTGGTTTTACATGCTGAAACTCCACCACTTTGTATGGTACTTCGCCGATAACAAGGCGCACATTCTTTTTGATATCACTCATTCCTACAGTTGCCATTGGATTTACCTTAGAGAAATTTTTTGCGAATTTTACACTAAATGGACTTAATTTCTTTTGTTATAATGTCGGAAATTTATATGCCTTAGGAACTACAATCCATGCAATTTACTCTCGATGCTACATCAAAAAACGCTCGTGCGTGTACCATAAAAACCGCTCACTCCACCATTCAAACCCCCGTTTTTATGCCTGTTGGAACACTGGGAAGTGTCAAAGCACTTGACATGGAGGATGTTTTAGAGCTTCTTGGTGCGGAGATAATCTTGGCAAATACCTACCACATGTACTTGCGCCCTGGAGATGAAACAGTCGCTAAGATGGGCAAACTTCACGGTTTTACGACCTACCCTAAAAGCTTCTTGACAGACAGCGGCGGTTTTCAGGCGTTTAGCCTTAGCGACATATCCAAAGCTTCACAAAACGGCATAGAGTTTAGAAGCCACATAGACGGAAGCAAACACTTCTTTACGCCAAAAAAGGTTATCGACATCCAGCACAACTTAGGCTCTGACATCATGATGATTTTGGACGATTTGGTAGCACTTCCAGCCACTCAGGAGCGCATCGCTCTAAGCATCGAGAGAACGACTGCATGGGCAAAAGAGTCCATCGACTACTTTAGAGCAAAACAAAAAGAGGGTGTCGGCTTGGAGCAAAATATCTTTGCCATCATACAAGGCGGAACAGACAAAGCTTTTAGAACAAAAAGTGCAACAGAACTTTGTGCGCTTGACTTTGACGGTTTTGCCATAGGCGGGCTTAGTGTGGGCGAGTTAAATCAAGAGATGTACAACACAGTTGAACACACCGTGCAGTATATGCCCAGCGACAAACCTCGCTACCTCATGGGTGTTGGAACTCCTGAAGATTTGGTGGAGAACATCGAGAGAGGCATCGACATGTTTGACTGCGTTATGCCCACACGAAACGCAAGAAACGGAACTCTTTTTACCTCTTTTGGAAGACTAAACATCAAAGGTGCGGCTTATAAAGAGGATTCATTGCCAATTGATAGCGAGTGCGATTGTCTTACTTGCAAAAGATACTCAAGAGCGTACTTAAATCATCTTTTCCGTGCTCGTGAAATAGCCTATTTTAGACTTGCAACCATTCACAACTTGCATTACTATTTAAATCTGATGAGAAAAGCCAGAGAGGCGATTTTGGCGGATAAATATATGGAGTTTAAAGCGGAGTTTTATAAAAAGAGGAGCTAAATCTCCTCTTTAAAATTAGAGATTGTTCTCTTTTTTGTACTTTAAGATAATAGCGTAAGCTTCATCTTTTAAAAGCAACTTCTCTTTTTTAAGTGTTTCAAGCTCTAAATCAGTCAAAAGAAGATCACCTTTTTCGCTTTTAGCAATTTGGTCATCAAGCTCATTGTGCTTGTGAAAAATCTTTAAAAAGTGTGCGTTTGCTGCTTCGTTTTCTTTCATGTGAGTGATGATATCACGGTATTCATGTAACATGGGCAATCCTTAATTTTTTTGGAATATTAGCATATTTCAGGAAAAAATCTTTTGAATTTCTACATTTTAATCCCGAATCTTCCAAGAATTAGTATCATCAAGTAATAAGCAGTTATTGTCAACACAACCGAGATAGCCATACTGGGATAAAAACTTACTCCTTTTTTTATTAGGATTGGGAA
>CAXNED010000015.1:0-14261 GCA_964201385.1 Sulfurimonadaceae bacterium
ATAGAGATAAATGTTGCAAGCGAGTATGTTTACTGTGACAAATGCACAACGTTAGTTAGTAAAAACACATGTCCACACGGTCAGCACCATCAAATCTCCTACCACTCCAACTCTATTTTAGAACTTTTGGAACTTGGCATCCTTCCGCCTACTATCTTGATGCGTAAAGAGATTGCAGCGGTTATTCTCTCACAGCTCCATCCAAACAGATTTAAAAATCTTGAAAAACTCTACTATGATATACTCCCAACAGAGGGGCTTTTACAAGAGCATACAGAGAATGATTTTTATTTGGAGCTTATGAAACTCTACCAAACATCATCGCTCACATAAGGAAAAGAATGAACTGGTTTTTTATCACACTCGGATACAGCGGTCTCTCCCCAAAAGCCCCTGGAACGGCTGGCTCTTTGGTGGCACTGGCACTTGGTATAGCGGTGCTTCTCTTTTTTGATGTACAAACGCTTTTTTTGGCGGCAATTCTCATCTCTGTTATCGGCATTCGTGAAATTAACAAATATGAAGCACAAAGCGGTATCCATGATGACAAACGCATCGTGATAGACGAGCTTGCAGGAATGTGGTTTGCTCTGAGTGTTGCACCTGCCATGAGCATAAATATGGGTGAAATGGCTGACTTTCAAAATGGTTTTTTGATTCAAAGCTTGCTCTCTTTTGCGCTTTTTCGCTATTTTGACATCAAAAAACCCTCTATCATCGGAAGACTTGACCGTGAAGCTAAGGGTGGTGTTGGAGTAATGGCGGATGATATAGTTGCTGGTTTTGCCGCTGGAATAGTTAGCGCACTACTTTGGCAGGGATATTTGCAACTCTCTAGTTTTATTTAAATTTCTGTGTTATAATTTTGCCTAGTTGGGACAAATAGAGAGCGCGAACTCTCTATAAGCTTTTTTAATACAATCTTGTTGCTAAAAGCATCAAGATTATAACAATTACGAGTGTCAGACGCATTGTTACTCCTTGTTAAAAGGCTGACCATGTCCCACCTTCCTCCTCGCAACGCAATCAAACCAATCATAACCGCCAACTAGTAATACAATTATAACCAGATTCCACTCTTAAATAAACAGCGGGTCTTCTGATGGTTCTATCTCTTCAAAATCCTCTATAATCTGTTCAAACATCTTCATCGTCTTTTTTGCTTTTGCACTATGTTCATCAAAAATTGGCTTTGAGCGTGGAAAGGATTCACTTAGTTCTTGATAGATTAAGATACGACCATTGATATGTCTGTTTATCTCATCAAATGCCTTTCTTAGGTACTCTTTAGAGTTAGTATGTCTAAAGAGTGCTCGAACCATCTTCACGCGCTCTTTGATTGGCAAAGATTCATCAATCGCCTCTGCAATTCTTTTAATGTCTAATCTTGAGAGATAGACACCACTGATAGCAGGAGCAAGTAGTTTTTCGGTAAGTGCATCGACAAACTGTGGCACAGCCTCTTCATCCTCTTTATCACCCGCGTCTCTATCTCTTTGCGCTTCTTGCGGGTCTAGGGAGCAGTTCTCTTTTACAAGTGCTTCAAACTCCGCTCTTAAATCTCCTAAATCTTCTCTGTTCATCTCATACTCCTTAAAATTTCATATCACTTTTATCATCTTCAAGATGTCTCTTCTCTTGCAAAAACCTAAAAATCTCTTGTGCCATCTCTTCTAACATCGCATCAAACCCTGCATAAGAAACGCCAAGCTCCTCTGCCCTTGCTTTGAGCACAGATGGCTCTTTTTTGCCTTTCATGTCAAGATTGAGTCCGCCCAAAGAACGCACCATATCTAAACTCTCAAAATCAGAAAAATCCAGCACCGCATCGTAACCGCCAAACTCAACGCTCATACCCTCTGCAATACGGTTGACATCGGAATTTTGCCTCTGCATCTGCAAAACAAACTGCATTAACGCTTCCAAATCATCGTAAAAATAGCTTACTTCCAACCCATCGGCTGCCAAACAAAAAGCTTTTGCATAGCCATTTATCCCAATGAGCGCTATCTTTTTTGCCCCTCTTTTTTTTAAAAATTCCGCTAACGCAAATGGAAAGATGAGACTTCCAAAGAGCTTTTGTCCATCTCGCACCACCATATCGCACACACCAAAACTTTTAACCATCTCCGAAGCATCATCCAAAATCTCTACAACACTTTTTGTGTACTCTCTTGCAAGAAGCGCACCGTTGACATGCGATTTTTTCATATTGACAAGTGTGTAGTAAAAATCATCTTCCCGTATATTCATAGGAATCATCATCGCATTTTTGTTATTTGCCTTAAAGAGCTTGTTGAGCGTGGCGCAGAGACTGCTTTGTCCCGCATTTTCGCCTATAAACCCATAAAGCATCGTGTGATGTGATATCTCATTTGCATCATTCATCATGCTATCTATCTCCTTTTATTCCCCAAAGTTCTCGTGCCTCTTCCTCTTCTGCTTTACATCTGTAGCAGAGTTTATCGTTAGAGTTTGTACTAAAAATCATATCGCACTCGCCACATCGTCGTACCCTAAAAGTGATAAGATTTTGCACGGCAGGCTCAAAAAACTCTTTGATACGATAGCTTGGGGAGAGCTTAATGGCATCTGGTTCACAAACATCATGACAGATATGGCATTTGATGCACAAAAAGGGGTCAAAATCTATCTTAGAGTTTTTGATATCCGAACTAAGTGCCCCAGTTGGACAAACTCTATAACACATCTGACATGCCGTACATGCTTCACCATCAAGAATCTTCATAGAGGTAAATGTAAGCTCATCAGACTCTATAACATGATAAACGGAAGGCTTTTGCACCCTCTTTAGCGCTGTAAAAAAGAGTTTTCGCCTCTCGGTGATGCGCTTTTGCTTTAAAAGTGCTATATCACTTTTTTGCAGTGTATGCTCCACAAGCTCATCAGTTGCTTTTTGAATCTCTTTTTCAAACGCATGTTTTGTTTTAAGAACGCCCTTGAGGTTGGCTTTAGAGAAAAACTCTCTTCTTGAAGTGCTTGTTTCTTCTTCCTCTTTCTCATACTTGATATTTTCAAGGATGATAGTCGCATCACTCTCCATCGCTTCAAGGATATAAGATGCCTCTTCACAGTTTTTTCGGATTTGCGGCTCGCACTTATGGGCAATCGCACACCCCTCACAATGCCCCATATCAAAAAGTATCTCTTTTTTCAAAAGAGCCATAGCTATGATATTTTCAATATTGAGCGCGGCAATACATGGAACATTTTTGTGACAAGAGATAATATTTTCTTTATCTTCTACAAAATCAAAAAAGAGCTCCGTAGCGCTAAAATCATCCAAAAAAAGCGCTTCATTGGGACACACCGCATCACATGCGCCACACCCCACACACGCAGAAAAGTTGATGGAAGGAAGCGGGTTGTTTCCTACAACAATAGCACTCGTTGGACAGATAACTTCACACTTGTTGCACTCGCTCTCTTTGGAAAGAGAACGCACACAACGGCTAGCTTTAAGCTGTATCATCTACGCGCCAAGCTCACTTGCGAGATATTCATTATCACTCAGTAAAAATTCCAGCGCCATATCTGCCGCATCGTAGTACAGAGGGGTTCTTGCCTCATACTTTACATTGACAAGATACATCGGTGCCCATTTGAGGAGATGTTTGTTTAAAAACTCCATCTCTATGCCTCTAAGCGCTTTTGCTGCTTCCATGTCATTGTCTTCAAGCGCTTTTATCTCAGCCTCAACTAAGTGATGCATAAACTCCAACTCAACTCCGATATGATCCGCAGAAATCGTACGCGCTACTTCATAATCCACCATAAAATTGTAAGCACTGTAGATATCTGTAACTGGGTTTGCCCCGCCTGTTTCGATTTTTTGGTCTTCTCGCGTATAAAAAGTTTCGTAAGGAATCAAGTGCAAGAGAGAGAGATTGACAAAATCTGGGTTTAAGTACTCCTCTAAAAGCTCTTTATTGCCAAGCTCTACAAAAAAACTCCACTCTTTGAGCGTTGGAAAGAAGTCTAAAATGTTTACATCATTTCTGATTGTTTGAAGCATCCCCTCATCGAGTTCTTGCAACAGCACACGAGAGAGAAGCGCATAAATATTGGTTCTTGCTTTGGTATTTTGCATTTTTTTATTTTCTTTATATGTAATTTTACTGATGTTACGCACTAAAACGAACTCGTCCGTTTTAGTGGCAGGGACAAATTGTCCCTTGCATCCCCCTAAAGCTACGAAAAGTAAACTTTTCGAGAAAACTAAAGGTAATTACGCTCTTTTTTTTACATAAAGTGCGTAACATCAGATTTTAGTGTGATTTTATCCAAAAAGTATAAATCTAGTATTATTTGGTATTTTTATATCCCCTCCGCAATCATCGCATCAGCTACTCTTTTAAATCCTGCTATATTTGCACCATCGACATAGTTCCCATCAACACCGTACTCTTTTGCCGTAAGCGCAACTCTTTTGCAAATTTGCTGCATCGTATCTTTGAGTTTTGCATCAACATCTTCAAAACTCCATCGCTGCATAGAGGCATTTTGGCTCATCTCAAACTCACTCACAGCCACGCCACCCGCATTGGCAGCTTTAGCTGGAGCAAAAGAGATTTTCTGACTTAAAAAGAGTGCTATTGCTTCTGGAGTAGATGGCATATTTGCTCCCTCAGCCACACAAACGCATCCATTGGCTATGAGGTTTTGTGCATCTGCTTCATGAAGCTCGTTTTGTGTTGCACATGGAAATGCCCCGTAGCACGGGATGTTCCACACAGGATGTTGTCCTTGAGGATACTCCAAAACAGTGATATATTTTGCCTCTGGGTGCACCTCAACATACCGCTGCAATGAACTTCTCTGGTTCATCTTAAGCTCTTTGAGCAGTGCCAAATCTACTCCACGTGGGTCATGTATCATACCGCCAGAATCACTGCAAGTCACTGGAACAGCCCCCACTTGATACAGTTTTTCTATAGTATGAAGCGCTACATTGCCCGCACCGCTCACTGTACAGATTTTTCCCGCAAGAGGCTCTTTTTTTTGCATCTCAAGCATCGCTTGAGTAAAGTAAACAACACCGTACCCCGTAGCCTCTGGTCTCATAAGAGAGCCTCCAAACATAAAAGGCTTTCCTGTTAAGATACCATCATACGAGGCAGTGATTTTTTTATACGCGCCAAAAAGATAGCCTATCTCTCTGCCACCCACCCCTATATCTCCCGCAGGAACATCGATTCTAGCGCCTATATATTTGTACAGCTCTTGCATATATGCAGCACAAAAACGCATAATCTCAAACTCGCTTCTGCCTTTAGGGTTGAAGTCACTTCCTCCTTTGGCACCGCCTATGGGAAGTCCTGTAAGTGCATTTTTAAAAATCTGCTCAAAACCTAAAAATTTTAAAATCCCCTCATTCACGCTGGGATGAAAGCGAAGCCCTCCTTTGTAGGGTCCAAGGGTATTGTTAAACTGCACACGGTACCCAGTGTTTACCTCTATCTCATTTTTGTCGTTGAGCCATGTCACTTTAAACTTGATGACTCTATCAGGGATGACAAGTCGCTCTAAAATCGCATATTTTTGATAGCGTGCATCAGACTCTAAAAGCGGAGCAATCGAGTAAACAATCTCCTCCATAGCCTGATAAAAAACACTCTCATCCGACCCTCTGTTTTGTTCAAATTTTTTTATCTCTTCTTCTGCTATGCCCATTTTTTCATCCTGTTTTTTTGTAAAAGTTATCATTCTACATAATTTTGACATAAAACAAATTGATTGCTTTTTGGATATGTTAAAATTCCGTAAAAAAGGATTTCCTATCACGTACACATTTATCCATACCATTCATATCTTCTCAGTCTTTATCTATGGCGGTTTTTTATTTGTCGATGTTCTTTTTCTCTCTAAAATGAACCAAACACTTAGCGATAAAGAGCTTACCAAGGCAAGAGAAGCCATTATGATGCATGTACGCAAGGTTGTTCCATATGCGCTTATGGTGGCTGTTGCTAGCGGACTTTATCTTTTTTCACAAGCTTTTGGCAAGATAGAAAACGGCACCCTCTCCTACTTTCAAACACTTCTTTGTATCAAAGCATTTTTTGGATTATGGCTGGGTCTAAGAGGCATTAACCAAAAACTTTTCAAAATAAATCCATGGGTATTTAAGAGCCACTTTTTCCCATTTAGCCTCGTTGTTATCATTATTCTTCTCTCGCAATTTATGTATTTATAAATTTAATTTTATAAGATAAATTCATAATATTCTTGAAAAAAATATGCTATGATTCAACCAAATAAGAATTAAGGGTTTTGGATGTTTCAAAAACTAAGTATCTATAAGAAGATGAATTATTTCATCGCTATGGTGACAATCTCTGTCTTTTCTGCTGCGGTATCCATTTTTATAGCGATGGGACATATTGACAATCAATACGAGCATCTCCATAAAAACTCTATGATTGGTGGTTTAACCACGCTCACAATTGAAAAAAATCTCAATTACGTCAGCAGACTATCAAGAGATATTATTCTAGGTGGCAGCTATGACAAAAACATAGAAAATCTTGAAAAAACAATTCACGAAGTGGAGAGCGGTTTTGTAACACTAGAGAAGCTCATGGAAAAAGAGAACTCTTTAGGAATGGTTCAAGAGGCAAAAAACTCTACAATGCTCTTTCTAAACAACACGCTTGCGATGATGAAAAAATTAACTCCTGCAGCCATAGAAGAAAATAAAACTCAGATTTATGCGAACTACTCCAAAGAGCTTACTCCCTATGCAAACACTTCGAGAGAGTCTTTTAAAAAGCTCGTCGATTTAAAATCTAAAGAGCTAGAGAATGACTCCTCTTCGCTTGGTAAGGAGATAAATTTTTTCAAATATCTCGCACTTATTGCAGGTATTGCAGTAGGTCTTGTTGTGCTTATCTTGGCAACTGTTATCAGAAAATCAATAATTTCTGGAATTAACGATTTCACATCACTTATCGGCTATGTTGCCAAAGGTGACTTTAGTCAAAAGGCTGCGGCAACAGACAAAAGCACCGAACTAGGGGTTATGGGGTACGAACTCTCCAAGCTTATCGGACACACCAAAGACCTTATCCGTGAAATCAATACTACTATTACAGATGCATCTAAGGGCATCTTCACGCACAATATCTCATCAGAGGGAATGAGCGGCGAATTTGTCGATGCGGTAGAGAGTGTTAGAAAAAGCATTGAGTTTATGAAGACGCAAAATGCAAAAGCACAACGCGATGTTTTCAACTCAAAAATCAGTACAAAAAGCGTCAATGTTTCAGAGTCACTCTCGCTTATTATCTCTGATTTGAGCTCAAATATCAACGACCTTAAAACAATCACTTCTGCAACAAAAAGTGCTTCTGAGCTTGCGATGAACTCACGCAATGATATTTCAGACATCACAAGAGAGTTAAACACACTCACAGAACAGGTTAATGGTAACAACCATAGCATCTCTGAGATAGCAAATCAGGCAAATGAGATTACATCAGTTATCCAACTCATCACAGATATAGCAGACCAAACCAATCTTCTTGCACTCAACGCGGCTATCGAGGCTGCACGTGCAGGAGAACATGGAAGAGGATTTGCAGTTGTTGCCGATGAAGTGCGTAAACTTGCGGAGAGAACTCATAAAGCAACAGGTGAAATCTCCGTCTCCATAAAATCACTACAACAAGATATGAACGAGATTCAAACAAGTTCAGAAAATATGAAAGTAACAGTTGAAGATTCAACACAAAAGATGAATGGATTTGAAGATACGCTCATCGCACTAAGCGACAACTCTTCAAAGATGGTTGACTACTCGTACACGATGGAAAACAGTGTCTTTGTTGTCCTAGCAAAACTTGAGCATATCTTGTACAAGTCACGTGTTTACAACTCAATCATCTCACTTAACAAAATGTTTGAACAACAAAATACTCATGAGTGTGAACTTGGTACGTGGCATGATGCAGAAGGAAAAAGAAGATTTGCCCAAACTACATCTTTTGGCAAACTAGCCGCGCCGCATGAGATAGTGCACCATAACGCAAACGCAAACTTGGCGTATCTTGACCATAATGCAGAGATAACAACACTCAACAACGCTCAAAATATTATTGGCAATTTTGACAATATGGAAAAAGCTTCTGAAGAGCTTTTTGGACTATTAGACAAGATGCTTCAAGAGTCTAAATAGGTTACTACTCCCACTCTTCATAGATGGAGCGGGAGTGTTTCTCTTTTTTATAGCGTCTTGCATTTTTTGTTTTTTCAAGTTGATTGGAGAGATATAAAATATCCTCTTTAATCTCTCCTATCTCCTTATCGCTCTGCTTATAGGCAATCATCTTTTGAACAAGCTTCTGCAGCTCTTGCAAATCGCCTTTATAAAGCGCTATCTCTTCAACTTTCAAAAGCAGTTTTAAGCCACTCTCTATTTTTTTAACATATCCCTCTTTTGTAAGATCCGCCGTGCTCGCAAGATAAGAGGTAATACTCTTATGAAATCTCTCTATAGCTCGCACGTAACGAAGCCTCATTGCATTATCTACTGCTTTTTGTGATGCCACTCTTAAACCTATTATTTATTTGTTGATATAATTATACACTTAATCATAAATTATGGAGAGATGTATTGAAAAAAATTATACTATCTTTTTTATTACTTAGCGTCTCGCTTTTTGCAACCGTTATCAATGAAGAGGCTTCACAGCAGCTTCTTGACTCTAAAATGGCTATCGTGGACATAAGAACACCTGCTGAATGGAAGGAGACAGGGCTTTTACAAGGCTCTATTCCCATCATGCTTTTTGATGAAAAGGGCAACTACGACCTTCAGGATTTTCTAAGCAAGCTCAACCAAGTAGTCGATACTAAAAAACGCTTTGCTATTATCTGCCGCACAGGCAGCAGAACAAGGATTTTAGCGGCTTTTCTTTCGCAAAAGATGGGGTATGAAGTAGTCAATATCAAAAGCGGGATTGTTTACGCCAAACACCTCAAACTCCCTATCTTACCCTACTCTCCTAAGTAGTCTTTTTGACCTCAATTTTATTGACCAGCGCATAGAGCGTTGGGAGGTAAAGAAGGTTGAGCACAGTTCCCCAAATCAAACCAAATCCCAGTGACACCGCAATTGGCTGAAGTATCACAGCCTGCCCACTTGCATAAAATATGAGCGTATAAAGTCCCAAAAACGTAGTAAGAGTTGTGATGATGATAGGGCGAAGCCTTAGTTTTGCACGCAACAAAAACTCCTCTAGTTTATGTGTGCCATGTAAAAAATCAAGCATAATTATCCCATCATTTACAACAACCCCAGCAAGTCCCAAGATACCTATTATGGATGTCATAGAGAGGTTTATACCTAAAAGTTTATGCCCTACAAGTGCGCCCAAAACGGAGAGCGGTATAACACTCATAACCATTAGAACATATTTTACTTTTGAGAAAATAAACAAAAGCGATATAAAAATCAAAAAGAGTGCTAGAAAAATTGCCTTTTGCATATCACTTTTCAGTTGTTCTTTCTTCTCTTTTTCGCCAAGCAGCATAACTTCAACACCACTCTCTCTTACCTCATTTAGCGTTGGTTCTAATTTGTCAAGCACCTCTTGCGAGGTTGTTTTTCTCTTATCTATACTAGCAAAGAGAGTTTTAATAATGCTTCCGTTAAGCTTATTTATCTTCTCATAATCCCTGATTTGAATGATTTGTGCAACTTGTGTCAGTTTTACATATTTTCCATCACCTAGCGGTATATTAAAGTTTAAAAAGGTTTCTATGCTGTCTTTTGCACTATCTTCAGTTTTTATCTCCATCACACCTCGTTCGTTAAAGCTCGTTGCCTGCTTTTGCTCCAAGAAATAGGCACTTAACGTCTTTGCAAGAGTTGCTTCACTAAGCCCTAAACTCTCGCCGTAAGGGTTTATTTTAATCTTATACTCCATTTTCCCGAGTTTTATATTGTCGCCAAAATCTCTAATACCCTCTATTTTATATATTTTCTCTTCTAGTTTTTTAATACTACTCTGAAGCATCTCATCATTTGTTCCTGAGAGATTTATCTCTATATCGCTCTTTATAAGCCCAGGTTTATCCTCCATAACACCGAGGTCTTCCATGTTGTATTTGCTCTTAAAAAGTGCAACAACCTCTTTTGCTCTAGGAGAAAGCTCATAAGTCTGCTCTTTACGTATCTTTTGCGGATTGTTAAAATCAAAATTGAAGCTTAAAGCAGGAGTTATATATCTATCAAAAAAATTCGTAGCTTCTCTATCATAAAGCTCCATCGTAATCATAAAAACACCATTGTTTCTTTGAGTCTCACCTGAGAGACTTTTTCTATATCCAACAACAGAGGAGATAGCTTTTAGCGAAAACTCCTCTTTATGTTTTACAAGCTCTTCCTCTATCTCTTTTGAGACCTTATATGTCTCTTCAAGCGGAGTATTTATACTTAACTTTCCAGATACATAGAGAAAATTTCCGTCAAAATTTGGAAAAAACTGAAACTTCATGGATGTTGCCATAAAAACAGTTGCAAGCGGAATTACAATAAAAAAAAGGAGAAGCGATATCTTTTTGTAATGCAAAAGACGCAAAACTACCCTCTCATAAAAATTTTGCAGAGGCGTCCAGTTTATAACATTATTGCTTTTTCTTAAAAACTCATGTGCATGAAGCGGCAAAAAGAGAAAACTCTCCAAAAGTGAACCAAGCAAAATGATGATTACGGTGAGCGGAATCAACATGATGAAAAGTGCCGTCTCCCCCTGCATCATAAAAATAGGCAAAAACGCCACAACCGTCGTCACTGTTGCAAGAGTGACTGGCAAAATCATCTCTTTTGTGCCTCTTATGGTCGCTTCATACCGTTCCATCCCCTCATCTATGTATCGCTGTATATTTTCACTTACAACGATTGCATCATCGACAACGATTCCGATGACTATGAGTGCACCCAAAAGTGAAACAACATTTATGGAGTAACCCATATAGTAAAGACAGATGATGCCAATGAGAAATGAGAACGGGATTCCAAGCGCAACGATGATGGCAATCCTGAGATTTATAAGAATATACATCGATATAAAAACCAAAATCAGACCCAACATAAGGTTTGAGATAATTATGTCCAGTCTCTCTTGAATCGGTTTTGAGTTATCTTCATAAAATGTAAACTCTGCATCTTTATAGTTTTTTTGAAGTTTTTTTACATAATCCTGAATGGTTTTAGCCAAAACTATCGCATCGCCACTAACTCCTTTTGATATAGTAAGAGAGATGGTTTTTTTGCCGTTGTACCTTGCCAAAGTGTCTGTTTGCGGATACTCTATGCTTACCTCCGCAATATCTGAGAGCTTTATGTACTTATCGTTTACATTTAAAATGGCATCTCTATACTCATCGGCATTAGCTTTACCGTTTGCGGTTGATACAAATACAAAATTTCCTCTCTGCTCAATATCGCCTATAGGAAAGATGTACGAGAGATTTGAGATGGCTTTTTGCAGGGCTGCGTGGTCTAGCTCGTATGCTAAAATCGCCTCAGAATTTAGCTTTATGATTACCTCTTCATCAGAATCACCACGAATTAGGACTTCACTTATACCCTCGACTTTTGCTACTTTTGACTTCATATCTTGTGCAATAACAGTCAACTCACCCACAGAGAGGGTTGAAGAGGAGATTGCCAATTTTATAAGTGATTTTGTCTTTTCCAAAAGCGAAGCAACAGGCTCATTCATGTCGCTTGGCAAATTTTGCCTGCTTTGTGCAACAGAGTCTTTTACACGACTAAGCGTCAACTCTCTGTTCGCTCCCTTGCTCAAAGTCAAAACTATCGCAAAAGCTCCAGGCGTGATGGTGGTTTCACTCTTATCTATGCCGTTAATGTTGCTTAGCGAATCTTCAATATCACGAACTGCCATTTTATCCATAGTCGTAGCACTCGCACCTCGGTAAGACCCCAAAACGCTTATTTTATCAAGCTCCATATCTGGAAACATCTCTTTTGGGATGTTTATATAGGAGTGAATCCCCATAAAAATAATAAAAGCTAGAAGCGCATAGTTTAATCTGCTATTTTTTATAAAATACTCTATGATTTTAATCAAAAGAGACCCTTAAAGAAGCGATTTGATAACGTTGCTTACACCTTGATGCAAGTTGTAGCTGGAAATCGGAAAATCGAGATACTCATTTTCCAAATTTACTCTGTTTTTAGAGAGATACGCACCCAAAATCGTCAAATCAACGGGAACATATTTTTCGCACAACGTCTGCTCAAGTTTTGTCCGAAGCAGAACTCCTGCCTCATTTGATTTTTGAAGTGTAAAGGCAAGTGTTTTAAGGCTCAAAAAATCACTCCATGCGAAAAAGAGCTCAGGTGTGAGCAAAGAAACACTCGCTCCTTGAGGGTCAAAGAGCATACCTCTGTCTCTTAGCGGTACCAAAACACTCAAAATTGCTTCACTAAAAGGAACGACTTTTTCTCTCCAAAAAGGAGATTCATTGCGTTTTTGTAACTCATTTTGTAAAATTTCTAAAATTCTCTCAACCGTAGCACTCTCAAAAAGTTCATAGCTCTCTTGTTTCATCATAAATATCCATTTTTTATTTGTGCCATTATAAGCGCTTTTTAGTATAATTTTGCTTTTCAACAGGAGCTACAATTGAATTTCTCTAAAACTTTTCTTACAAACGCTATCGCTACCATTTTCGTTCTTCTCTCTTTTCTCACAGAGGGTACTTTCGCCTCTTTGTTGCTCTATACTGGGCTTTTTGCGCTCTCAGGTGCTATCACTAATCAACTTGCCATCCATATGCTTTTTGAAAAAGTACCACTTCTCTATGGTTCAGGTGTTATCCCTGCCAAATTTGAGGCGTTTAAAGAGTCCATAAAGGCGCTGATGATGCAGGAGTTTTTTACAAAAGAGCAGTTAGAGTATTTTTTTAAAAAAGAGGAGATGAAGATAGACCTCACACCCATCATTCAAGAGACTAACTTTTCTCCTGCTTTTGATGCGCTAAGTAAAACGGTGATGGAGTCCTCTTTTGGAGGGATGCTTGGCATGTTTGGAGGAGCATCCATCATAGAGGGGCTTCGTGAACCATTTTCTATAAACATGAAAGATGCCGTTGTAAAAATCGTCAATTCCCAAAGTTTTAACGAAACACTCCAGTACCATCTGAAAAACTCCTCTTTGAGCGATGATATGCTTCTCTCCATTGAGAGTATCATCGACACACGACTCAATCAGCTCACCCCAACGATGGTAAAAGAGATGGTACAAAAAATCATCCAAGAACACCTCTCATGGCTCGTCGTTTGGGGTGGTGTCTTTGGGGGAATCATAGGTGTGCTCAGCTCGTTTTTGTTCTAAAGAACCTCAACAGTTACATCAGCGACTTCTATCACATCTCCGCTGCGAATCTTTGCTCTCTTTCGCAGTTCAACCTCACCGTTTCTCTTAACATGTCCATCAGCGATGATAATCTTTGCCTCTGCACCGCTATCAACAAGGTCTAAGAGTTTAAAAAGCTTATAAAGTTCTATATATTCATCTTTGAGTTCATACTTCATCTTGACTATACCTCTGTATCTAGCACAGAAAACCCGAGGTCGTACATCGCTTTATCAACTTGTTCCAACGCTCTTTGCATCGTTTCTTGAGAGATTTCAGGTAATTCGCCTCCCCACATCTCCTCCGCCTCTTTAAATCCTCTAAGCATTCCCTCACGTCCTGCACGAAGCATCTTTTCGTCACCGCCTGCACCATTGATGACAAAATCAGCGATTCTTTGCGATGTTTTTGCAACACCAAAAAAGCCATCCTCCGCAACTAACGCGCCTGCCTCCTCTTTAGAGAGCTTAGCTATGGGTTTGCCCTCGTACCCTATATCTTGCAAAAATGTCTGAAACTCCTCATACTCTTTTGCAAACTTATCATCTTTTCTAAAAAGTGCGCTCTGAAAGGATGCGGACTTAAAAGCCATCTCATTGGCACTCTTTTGTATCTGCTCTTTTATCTCTTTTGCTTCATCTTTGGAGATTTTCTCCGTATAGAGAGGTTTAATCTCTACACTGCTTTTTGCTCTACTAAGCAAAGATGTGTCTGATGTAACTTGCATGGCAAATCCTTTTCGTTTTGTTACCTTAACTATCGACAATTCGTCATTTTTTTTAAACTTTTTATTTTTTTGTGCAAAATTTAAATTTTTCGTTATACTTCTACTCGATGAAAGATTTTTGTGTG
>CAXNED010000016.1:0-14012 GCA_964201385.1 Sulfurimonadaceae bacterium
AATGTTTTGGATGCAAAAGTTTACTGTGACATGGGTGCTACTCGCATTATCACCGCAAGAGAGATTTCACTTCGTGATTTGGTGGAGATAAAAAAAGAGCTGCCAGAGCTGGAGCTTGAAGTTTTTGTCCATGGGTCGATGTGCTTTGCTTACAGCGGCAGATGCCTTATCTCGACACTCCAAAGCGGACGCGTGCCAAATCGTGGAAGTTGTGCAAATGACTGCCGCTTTCCTTATGAGATGTATGCGGCAAATCCTGAGACGGGGACGCTCTTTAGGCTTGAAGAGGATGAGGGCGTGGGAACGTACATCATGAACTCAAAAGACCTCAATCTCGCTTCACATATCAAAGAGATTTTAGACACGGGAGCGGTGGACTCCATAAAAGTGGAAGGGCGCACAAAAACAGCTTACTATGCCGCAGTTACCGCAAAAGCGTACCGCATGGCGATAGATGACTACTACAATGGCGTAAATGATATAGAAAAGTACCAGTATGAGCTGAACTCTCTGCAAAATCGTGGTTATACGGATGCGTATCTTATCTCAAGACCTTTTGAGAAGCACGACACCCAAAGTCTTGACTTTACGATGCAGCTTGGAACGCATCAGGTAAGTGGACAGGTGGAAGAGAATGGTGCATACTTTTTGTGTAAGTACAAAACCTTTCCAAATGATGAGCTTGAAATCGTCGCTCCGCTTGGCTCGGTCATAGAGATAGTCGACAATGAGATAGGCACAACGTACGAGAGAGATGGCAGGATGTACCTCAAACTCAAGCAGTTAGTGGCGCAAAATAAGAAGATTTGGGATGAGGTACATAGCGGTAACTTAAACCCTATAAAGCTCCCGACAAAACTCCCGTCATATACTTTTTTAAGGATTCCTTCTCATCCAGATATGGGGACTTATCCAAAAGCGTAGCAAAGGGGCGGGGTCTCTTTGTCCCATTTATTTTAGGTTTATTTCCTTTTTTATTTGTGCATAGTTAAAGTCACACCTGTTCTCATGGCTTGCTTGGCTAATTCTTCACTTTCTGAAATACCTATAAGACATAACGAAACTCCTGTTTGAGTTTGTTGTATCTGTTGATGCAATGATATGTAGGTTATGAGTGTCTATGTTTAACATGTCAGTTGCGTTTAGATTAGAACCGCTAATGGTTACTCTCGTGTCATTACTCTTGTCTGTGGCAATATTGATATTGGAAGCTGCAAGGTTAAGAGTCGCGGCGGCAATGGCTGCTATATAATAAGCTTCATCGTCTTTAGTCACGGCAATCAAACCTTGAAGATTGGCGATGTCGTTGTTTTAACGACATTGATACGGACTTTCACTGGAGAGTTGCTCTCCTGTCTTTGTATCACGGATAATAATAACCGATTTTGGGAAAGCTGAACACATACCGTTTCGCACCATGTAAATGCTCGATCCCTCTACGGTCATTTTTGTATTCTTAGTTAAAAGTTCTCCAGATGAGTTATACGCATCCACATTATAATATCCAGACATTGTCATGCAGCCAGAAAACATTATGCCAATTATAATTGTCCCCATTAAATATTTCATTGTTGCTTCCTTAATTTATTTTATTCACAAGTTGGTATCCATTGATTCTGGGCTATTTGTTCTGCATCTAATTTCAATTGTCCATCAACCTCTTTCAGTATTCGGCTTTTGTCTTCGGACGAAAGCTGTCGAAATACAGGCGTTCGAACCCCGTATTGTAAGATGAGAGTTCCATCACATTCAACGGGATGAAAACTTTTTTGAACATCAGCTTCAAAATTTAAATGTTCACGAGAAGGCTCGAAAATCAGCAAAGCATATCCATGTTCTTCTTTTTGATAAAGTGAATAATGAGGAATAGGTTTACGATTATCTAAACCTGCTTTCGTGGCCGTAATAAATTCTAAAGGCACAAGTTTACGTTTGTAATACTGTAATGTAATCAGACGGCTCCAGTTCTCAACTGGTTCATTATCGGTTGTATATTCGTAGAGTGCTACATCGGCATTTTCATTCTGAAACGCTAATGCGTACTGTTTACCGAATAACTCCATACTTTTTGGCGGGACAAATGATTCTGCAAATACACAAGATTTTATAAGTAAAGCCAAAAATAATACTTTACCTACTCCACGTTTTATTACCATACATTCTCTCCTTATTTTCAAATAACAATATAAATCCATCTTTTTATCACTCTTGAATCTCATATTTTTTATCATGCAACAACCCCTCTTTGCTCATTCTATCTCTATCCATGTCATGAATCACCAATGAATCGAATATCGCTTTTATGTCTTGCTTGAACTGTCGTTGCATAGCTTCGTGGGTAACGGTGCTGCTTTTAGTGTCACCGTCATACTTCGTGCCGTTGTGGGCGTAGGTGTAGTTGTAAAAAATATCTATTCGTTTTTTGGCTCCTGCTTTATCGTAATATCCGCAAACGGTGTAGTATTTTTTATTTCCTACTCCTAATGCAATATTCGCAGATTCAACATCAGTACCGCATTTAAGCCCTCCAATATAATCAATATATTTCTTTTTATAACTTATCCCTCGTTCTTTCATGTTAGCCACTATATCAGGACGAACCAATACCTCTTGAGCCCATTTCTCATAATCGAAGTTTTTGATAAGAAACTTTTCTGTACTTTCCTTCAATCTTTCAGGAATACTAACCGTTATCCCCACATCCTCACTCATCATGTTGGGGATGTGACGATTGAACCATAATCGATCAGATGTACCTTGAAATTTAAGCATTCTCTCTTCTGGTTTTTGTCCTGTCCACCAGCCATCGCCAGTAATCAACATTGAATAGCTCTGTGTAGATAACTTCTCATTTGGTTTTAAATCAATTCCGGAATGAGCACATCCAGCCATAAAAAGTATGCCAAAAAGTAGTAACAAGTGTCTCATTTTTTATACCCTGTTACATCTTTTAGTTTTTCATAATCAGTTGGATTGTAACCGCCATGAGGAGACCAAGGGGTAAATAGTAAAACCGAATCATAAAGTATCACTGCCGGATTGAATCTATATAGTGAAGATACTGACCCCTCATTGGCTCCATTATTTGAGCCTAATATTTCTCCTACACCATCATTTGGCTTTGTATATGCCCCCATATATGTAAAACCTGTATTAGTAATCAGTGTTTCCATCTCTTTCCCACTCACAGGAGAACCAAACGAGACGAAGGTGGGGATTCCACTATCGTCGCCATTATCTTTAATAAAATACTCCTGCGGCATAAACCTCGCCCCGGTATTATCACTGCTGTTGATGTAGTTTATGCCGCTGTATGTCAATATATTTTTTTGAGAGTGATCCGTAAAGTTCGACCCATTGGCTCCTCTTGCAGTAGTCACATCTCTTGTAAACTCTCCTGCTTGTTTGGCTATACCTGTTGTTCCTCCCATGGTATCTACCGCTGATTCTAAGAGGTCGGCTACCATGCCTCTTGTCGGGTTGTAAAAAACGGTCGCTTCGACTGGTGTATTTGGAGAACTTGCAAGTTGGTTAAGCATTCCTGTCTGCTCCATGACGTTGTGTAGTGCCAATCCCTCATTGTTCATGATTCCGTTTCCTCCGTTTTGATAAGTGGCGTTGTCTTTGGTTATTGTTACAGGTTCTTTGGAGATATAGAGACCTTTATCTTTATACAATACTTGTTTTTCCTCGGACATCATTTTATATGCATCACTTTGCTCTAGTGGGATAAAATTCTCTTTTTCTTCTTGATACAATGGTGCATTTGTATTGACTACTTGCAGGATTTTATGCACCGAATCTTTATCTCCACTTAGGATTGGTATCTCTCCTAACACTCCGCCATTGTTGGCATGAGATGGCAAGATTCCGCCTGTAAATCCAGTAAGATTATTCCATACTGTTCCTGCTGCCGCTTCAACGGGATTATCACTTGTGGCGTTTGGCAAAGTATCTGAAACAGCTTTCATATTTTCATCCATGTCATTGTACTGTTGCTTTATCTCTTGTTGTCCATTCTCACTAAGCAGTCTCGTATCCAACGTTGCATCAACTTTGGTACCAGTGTTTGAGCTGTAGAGTTCTTTGTCCACTTTGGAAACATCACGGTTTAGGTTAGCGGTGTTACTGGAGTTTGCGGTGTCGGTGATGTTTAGATTTCCGCCTCCTACGGTTGCAAGTGTTTTACCTACACTCGTATCTGTAGATGTGTTGAAGCTTAGACGTGGAGAGTTGATGGTGGTTGTGGTTTTATCTTCTTTGTCTTGGGTGTTTGGTTTTGGGTCTTTAGTGTCTTGGTTTAGTCCTACGTTAGCAGCTATGCTAAACCCAGTGTTTGAGTTGTAGTGGGTGTCGGTCAAGTTCTCTGTCGTGAGGGTGTCGGTTGTGAGGTTGAGTTTGCCTGTATCGTTTCCATTTGCGTACCCCAGGGTAGCCTCTCTGGCTTCGCCATTCACCTTCTCGGTTGCGGCTATAACTGCACCTGAGAGTTTAGTGTTTGCTCCAGTAGTGATATTGACACTATCTCCCGTGAGAGAAGTGAGAACGGTTTGAGTGTCAAAGCTTCTGCCGTTAGATGCACCGATCCCTCCGTTCACACTTGCTACGGTTCCATCCCCTGTTCGGATACCTACTCTCTGGTTGAGTTTTCCTTGTTCGACTTTACGTGCTGCATCGTCTGGATTATTGCTACTGTAGGCAGAATCATTTCCTAACTCGAATCCGCCGCCAATGTTAAACCCATGGCTGGAACTGCTAGAAGTATCTTGGAGGCTTGCAACTGTTAAGTTATTTCCGACACTTAGGTTTAGGGTTTCATTCGCTCTCACCGTTGCACCTTTGAAGTTTGCGTCATTGCTTGCGTCAATGTTCATCGTGTTAGCTGTGAGAGTACTGTTGGTATGAGTAGTAGAAGTGCTTTGGCTCTCATTTTTACCATAACCCAATGATACCTGCGGTCCTGATGCTGCGCCGTATACTGTCATAGAGAGTGAACCGCTGATGTCTTTGGAGTTGCTGTTTGCAGATGTAGTATCTGTTGATGCGATGACATTTAGATTGTGCGTGTCTATGTTTAACATGTCAGTTGCGTTTAGATTAGAACCGCTAATGGTTACGGAAGTATCGGCGGTTGTGTCGGTAGCAATCGAGATATTGGAAGCGGTGAGGTTTGAAGCGTTGCTTTTGGTGGTGGTTGTATCTGTTGTACTCTTGGAGCCTTGTAGGTCTAATGAGACTCCCGCACTAAACCCAAGTGTTGCAGTAGAAGCCCCTGCCGCCTCTGTTTGCTGTGCAATAGCTACTGTTTTAGAAGCAAGGTTAAGAGTCGCGGCGGCGATTGCTGCTAGATAATAAGCTTCATCGTCTTTAGTCACGGCAAGCAGACCTTGAAGATTGGCGATGTCGTTCTCTGAAACTTGTGCATCTGTTTTTAGAGCCTCAAGCGTCGCTTCAAGCTTTTTTACCTCTCGCCTGTAACTGCCGTAATCTTCTTTGGTTTGTTTTAGCTGCTCGGCGGCTTTGAGTGCTTCATCTACTGCGACTGCTGTTTGGACATATTCGTTTTGGACAACGAGGTTTATATCTGCTGAAGCATGTTTTTCTTTGGCGTTTGTGTTGGTGGTGTCTATGCTCTCTGTGATGCTGATGTTGCCTGTTGTACTTTTCATATCGATGGTATTTTTTGCAGTGACATCAGAGCCTTTTATGGCTATGTCATCACTGGAATCTATGGTTATGTTTTTACCCGAAGTGAGTGATGAAGCTACGTTTGTAACTGATTGGGCAGTAGTGGTACTCTCATCAAACTCGGCAGTTGCAATGTTAAACTTTAAGCGGGTGTCATCACTCAGCCCCTCTACGGCTTTGGTGGCAGATGTGATGATATTGCTTAGTTTTATCTCTGTTTTTTTATCAAGTGTTGAAGCGTTGCGAAGCTCCACGGCAGAAGATATGTTGACTCCGCCGATGTCTGCTTTGAGAGTTATGTCACCACCTGCACTAAGATGAGAGCCTGTGATGTTTGTTGTTCCCGTGTCGGCGGTTATGTCGCCTTTGGCAGTGATACTAGAAGATTTGGCGGTGGTGTCGAAAGCGTCTTTGTTATGAATCTCATTTGAATAAACCGCCCCCGTATCCACCAGTCCAAGTGTAGCAAACCCAGTGGCAAGATTGGCAAGATTAAAAGAGCTTTTTTCTCTGATGTGTTTTTGGCTCTCTACCTCTTGCCCTGCTATGATGTTTAAGTTCTCAAATGCTCTTAGTGCAACATCTGCGGCGGAGTTTACTTCTGATGCCACTATGTTTATATCTTTACCGGAATTCATAATGATGTTTTTAGCTTCTGTTTTTAGAGTTGCCTCGTGGAGTTTTAGAGCGTCACTCTGGTCTATGGAGAGTGAACTGCTAAGTCCTAAAAAGCCACTCTTTTTAGTGTAGTGCATCTCTGCCTCAAGGTACTCTTTGGCAATGACATTTATATCTCCCAGCGCATCAACTTTGATGGTCTCTGTTGCTTTTAGATTGGCTGCTTGGAGGTTTATATCTTTGGCTGAGAGCATAGATACGCTGTTGCCCCTTAGAGTTGAAGAGATAACGGATTCTTTAAGGGAGGTATCTTGAGTAACTTTACTTCCAAAGAAACCGCTTGATGATTTTAGTTTGGTGTCAGTGAAGATGAGATTGTGTCCAGAGAGTATGTTTATGTTCTCTCTTGCCATAAGCTCTAAGGCGGCATCCGCATTTAGCGATGATGAAGTAATGTTTATGTTCGAAGCACCTAAAAAGAGATTGTCGGCGGTTATGCTTGAAGCGTTGTAGGTTGAGCTGTTGCCTTTAGTGTAACCATTTCTTAGTCTAAAGTCATAAGCGTCTCTACTCTCAAATGCTTTGGCGTTTATGTCACCGCCAGAGAGCAAGATGGCGTCTTTGTCTGCTTTTATGGAACTGCCCATAAGGTTTATATCCCCATCAGCTTCCATAAGCAGATTACCGCCTGAGATGATGTTAGATGCTTTGCCCGTTTGGGTGGAGGTCTGATAGCCTTGTGCGTATCTGTACTCCATCTGCTTGGAGGCGATATCGTTTGTGATGGTTCCGCCTGAGTAAAGAGCCATATCCCCGCCAGAGACTATGGTACCGCTTGTGTTGGTTAGATTGCTTTTAGCTTCAAGTGTCATCTCTCCTCCAGATGCGAAAGTGCCGTTTGTGTTGGTGATGGTGTCTGCTTTGAGAGAAAGAGTGCTGTTTGCATGTATAACTCCGTCGTTTGTAAGGGCACTGTTTATGTTTAGGCTAATTGTATCGGCTGTTATATTTGGTCCTGCTGTTGTATCTCTTGCAACTAGATAAACACGAGGAGCCAATACTTTTATGCCATCTATCTCTATCTCTTGAAGCCATACTATGTCATCATCAAGAGCGGCTATCTGCTCTTTGCTAAGAGCCACTCCTACAACCAAACCTAAGCTCGACTGAATGCGGATGGCATTGTCCATAAGTGCAAGGTATTGCTCATTGTCTGAGTTATAACCGTTTAGATAACGACTGCCGCTAAGACGCATGACGGATTCTCTGACAAGCTTAGTCTCATAAGCTCCATCTCCCAAGCGCTTCATGAAGCGGTCGGGGTCAAACCCTAGTTTGTCAAGCAGATAGTCTGAGCTTATGAAAGTATCGTAGTCGGTATAGAGAGAGTTTCTCTCGATAAGATATCGATGAGAAAGGTCTTTGTTGGCTAAAAAAAGTCCGTATTTCCTCTGCGGCAGCGTAATCCCATCTATAGTTGCGTCGGTGCTGTTGCTGTATGAGAGAGCAGTGGACGGCGTGAGAGCGTGATGGGTATTTGTTTGGTAAAGTCCGCTCTCTTGAGTAATGACTTTATACTCTACATTTGTCTGTAGCTCCAGTGCGCTGTTTACTGTTGTACGGAGTGTGTCGGCATCTGCTTCAAGAGCGTTTGCAACAGGCATAATATCTAGTGTACCTAAGAGTTGAGAGTTTTCTAAAAGGAGAGCTTTTATGGCTTGGTCGCTACTTAGCAACTCTTGTTTGTGTAACGATAAGTCGCTTGTATTGGTTAGCGAAGCTTGCAGTGTCTCGATGTCACTTAAGTGCCCCTCACTAAGAAGAAGATTGTTTTTTAGCTGCGCTGTTGCTAGTTCAAGTGATGAAGTGTTATAGTTTTTAGCTTTTATGGAGGCTGTTGTGCTCTCTAGTGAAGCGATAGCAGTTTTAGTATCTGATATGTCTTGCTTTAGCTGTGTTGTTAAAGAGAGAAGATTGCTGCTAAAAGAGGGCATATCTGACTTGTTTAGTGCATCAGCGATGATGGTCTCTATGCCATCATCCTCACCATTTAGCACAAGAGCGTCACTGCTGTTTTGCAGGGCAGATAAACTCTCTTGCAGTTCATAAGAGCTACTCTCAAGAACATCAATCGTTGCAAGATTTGCAACAATCTGCTGTGCATCCATAACACCGCTAAGCTGGTCTGTTAGGTTGCTCAGAGTGAGCACATTGCCTGAGATGCTTTTTTTAGCTTGGATACCTGCGTTTGAGAGTGGTGTTCGTTTGGTGGCAGTTTGGCTAAAAGTTCCTCTGTATGCGGCACGATGTTTATGATTCAAGCATGCACCAAGCTTCCTCGTTGAGCAGTATCTCTCATCTCTATATTTTACCGTAGTTGTAACAGTAGTCTCTACAAGCACGCTTCCTATGTTTTTGGCTTCATCTGCATTAAGAAACATATCGTTATCTGATGCTATAAGAGAGTAGGAGTTGTTTAGTTTCTCCACGTCTATGCTCATATCACCCTGTGAGAGGATTTGAGCTGGGGTTGGTTGTATAGTTATGACATCTGTTGTCGTAGTAACTGTAACTATGTCATAGCTGTTTGAACCGCCTTGAGATATCTTGGAAGTCGTGGCAGATGTAACGGTATTTATTGTAGGAGCATCGGCGATGTTGTTCAACTCTTTTGCGACTATAGTCATGGCATCGCCTGATTGTATCACGCCAAGATTGTTAAGCGTGTTGGTTTTGGCATGAGCAGATATAAGCATAGAGCCGTCGCTTTGTATGATGCCTTCTTTATGGTTGGTTAAACTCTCTTCGACTAATAATTCTATATCGTTATTGCTGCGAATCACTCCGTTGTTATCTAAAGTTTTTCCGCTGAGCGAGAGATTGTTTTTGGAGTAGATAGCACCTGCGTTATCAGTAACAGCACTCTGTACATTAACATCATAGCCTCCAATAAGACCGTTGTTGAAAAGATTTGCACTCTGGATAAATGTAGTACCAACTCCTAAAAGAGCGTTGATTTCACCATCATTAGTAAGTAACTCTTGTGCATTCATGCTTAGATTGTTCAATGCTTTAACAACATGATCGGTTGGGATTAATATCTCTTTTTTAGCAAAAAGCGAAACATCATTAGCCGTAATATCTTTAGTCAGAACAATATCTGAGTTTTGCGAGTTTATATCGATGGTCCTATCGGCTACTATGTTAGAGAGAATAATTTTTCCATCGGCTCTAAGCTCTAAGGAGTTACTTGCATAAGCAATCGGAGGAAGATTTACTCCCACTCCTCTTTGGGTAGCAGACAAACGGATAATATCTGCATATATGCCGCCGAGCGCACTCGAATCTATAGAAAATGCTTCCGTGCCGAGGGTATCATCAGGGGCTATGGCTCCGTCTAAATCAATACTATTTACCCCCGTAACAACATCTAATGTTTTTGCATACAAGGATGCGTTTAACTGAAGCGCTTTTGTGTACAAATCTACTTTATCGATATTAGAAGCGTTAAATCCGTCCCCCTCGATTAAAATATCGCCTTTTTTTACATCAAAGCCGTTTAATATACCCTCATGAAACCGTGGACTTCCCGTGGTCAGTATGGCGCGAGGAGTGTTGATAAATCCGCCGCCATTTACTGTGATGCCATTTGGATTGGCGACAATCACATCCGCCTTATGTCCTGCAACTTCTCCGTATCCTCGCAACAAAGAACGATTTGTTCCGGTTACTTCATTTAAAATAGCTTTAGCAGGAGTTGAACCCAAATTTGCATTGCCTTAAATCCATCCCCCTAGTTGCGTTTGAGAAGCACTTGTGGCATTGTTAAAAATAATGCCTGAGGGAGTAATATTAAACTCGCGAAACTTATTGTGAGAAAGTCCTCTGGCGTTGGGAGTAACTATGTTGATAAGAGGAACATTATTGGCGGTTGATTCCATAGAAGCTTGATATTTCGCTGCTGCTGTGGTATCAATGACTATCCCATCGGCATAAACCATATTTGAAAATAATATACCCGAGAGGATGTATGATACAGATTTGCGGTAAGGATAAAACATTTACGGCTCCTAAAAATTTGCTGACATAGTGATGCCGACGAATGGGTCTGTACCAAATGTTTTATCTGGAGATGAAATTAAAACAGCATGATATAAATCAAATTTAAATGCCAAATAATGAGTGCGGATTCCCATTGTAGCACTAGACAAAGTTCCGCCTGCCGTATCTTCGTCAGAACGAACATGCCCTATATCATAAGCAACATACGGAGAAATTTTTGGAGATATTTGAAACACAATATCATTTCGAGCATAACCTCCACTGCCGCCGCTAATATTTTTTGTTTGAAAACCTCTCACGCTGTAAGAGCCCCCGATACTAATCTGCTCAACCCCGTAAAGAAGGTCATTTGCATGCTGTGCGTAACCAGAAAATTGATAGATGATAGGAAAAGCCGCATTAAAATATTTTGTTGCTCCGAGGGACAATGTCCATTTTGAAAAATCATGCTTTAATGCACCGTTTTGTGTCGGGTTTAAAATATTTAACCCTCGATAATAATCAAGAAGCAAATACGCCTCCCATGTCGGCTGTTGAAAAACATACTTAGAACCGATTTTACCGATACTTAGATTATAGGTTGAGGGTTCAATAACGACTCCCTCAATCTTGCTTATATTTTTTTTGCGCGCCATTTGAGTATTGACTTCAATATTTTGAACACTATCGTGAAAAAACTTGTAAGTTGTCCCAAGCCAATAAACATCGCTCTCCCCGCGTGAAACAAACGAGTCGTTAAGACTGTATATTGTTTGGGTATACGCAAAATGTGAAAAGCCGCTTTCCCACAGCCATTTGCCCAGTGGAACACTATAAACAAAAGAGTTCCCAAAACTGTTTTTACTGCTCTCTTGCTTATCAGTGGTGTTTAAGTTTATAGATAAAATATCACTGATGCCAAGAGCATTCTCCCATGTAAACTCACCGTATAGTTGAAATTTTCCCGTAGCCTCCGAGCCGTAATTATTTACCCCGAATGAACCAAACAACGGCAAAGTCTCTTGAGAGTGAAGAAGGACATCGGTTAAGCCATGCTTATCGCTTGGAACCAAATCCATTGTAGTTTTATTTGAACGCAACCGATTTACCTGTTCTATCGAACTCTCCAAATCTTTCAAATCAAGAACTTCGTTTTCAAGCCCTATAAAAGCACCGTTAGTCTTTGTATTATCGCTTGAGATGCGTGCAATCTTTCCCTCTATTGCGTAAAGTTCAACCTCTGTGTCTGAAATATCCTGAGGTGTGAGATAAACTCTTGATGTAATATAACCGTGATCTATATAATATTTTGTGAGTTTATTTGCCAAAAGACCCAAAGAGTGTATGCCGTTGCATTGTCCGACAAAAGGGTCGATAATCTCTTTTTGTTCCGTCTTGCTTAAAAGTGTCATATTTTTTACAATGATTGAGTTGCTCACAAAACATACAGTCTCATTTTTGTCTTTGGATAGAGTGGGTTCTGGAATGATTTTTTCAGATGAGGGGATAGTTGTATCAACATTTTGCAATTTTTCATAGAGTTGTCGCTGTTGCTCATTTTGCATAGGGGTGTCAATAATAGCAGCAAAGATAACCGATAAATAACTAAAAATAAGATTTAGATTAATTGTTTTTAACAAAAAATACCTTTTTAGATGAAATAAACATGAATACTATCTTTCTGTTAATTAAATAACGCTTTAAATAGGTTTTAAATTGTTCTAAAATACATAGGCTAAAAAGCTCTATTAAATATAGTCAACTACGCATCAAAAAAGAGTTTAAAAAGCTATGCTATAATCATTCATTAAAAAAAAGGAAGATGAGAGATGAAATTTGTTTCGATTGTTATAGGTAGCAGAAGTGATTATGAGATTATGAAATCATGTTCAGATACATTGGAGGCTTTTGGTGTTAAGTATGAGATGATTATCTCTTCAGCACATCGTTCACCAGAGAGAACAAAAGAGTATATCATTACGGCTGAGAAAAAAGGCGCGCAAGTTTTCATAGCGGCGGCTGGTATGGCTGCTCATTTGGCGGGTGTTTTGTCTTCTAAAACGGTTAAACCTATCATCGGTGTTCCTATGAGTGCTTCTGCTCTAAGCGGCATCGACGCTCTTTTATCCACGGTGCAGATGCCTGCTGGAATGCCTGTTGCTACAGTTGCCATCGGAAGAGCAGGGGCGATAAACTCGGCATATTTGGCTATGCAGATACTCGCACTTGAGAATGAGGAACTGGCAGTGAAACTCAAAGAAGACCGTATCGCAAAAGCGAAAAAAGTTGAGATGGACTCGTTGGAGATAGAGACGATTATCTAATTGTTGTATAAAAGGGTTGGCATGAAGTGGATGCGTGATGAAGAGTATATGGAGTTGACAGGGTTGGATATCTCTGCTATTGACGATTTGGCAGACAGAGGCAAACTGACTTTGAAAGTAGAGGACGGTATCCGCTACATCGACCCGTCAAAAGGTACAAAAGAGGTTGTTCCAGTACAGCTCAGAGAGCTCTCTTCTCATAGCTCAAAAGAGATGTTGGTGCAGCCGCAGTTTGTCGAAAAAACCATAGGCACTATCATCAACCTTCATGAAAAAGTGCTTGATGCAAAGGATGAGACGCTCAAAGCGGTGCGAGTGGAAAATGAGTTTTTACGTGAAGCACTCGGCTCTTTGCAAGAACTCTATGATGAAGATAGAAAAACCATTCACACGCTTCAAGAGCAGCTCAAACTCTCACAGCAAGAGGTTGAGTTTATGAGAAGAAAATATAAACTTATGTGGAACAAAGCTATTGATGAACACACAGATAAGTAGGCATTTTTAGATATGACGATTGACGAAGCTTGTGTTAGCTGCATAATCAACCAAAGTGTAAGGGTGGCAAACGCCATCCACGCTTCGGCTCCACTCACAGAGGAGCTAAAATCTACCGTTACGAAAATGAGCGAATCCTTCTCTTATGAGCAAAGTCCCCCAGAAATCGCCTCTTATGTCTATGAAGAGATGGCACGCATCGCTCAAAAAACAGACCTATACGATGAAGTAAAAGAACTCTCAACTAAAAAAGCCCTCTCTTTCGTTCCATTTTTAAAAGAGCATATCGCCTCTTCTGGGGACAAACTTCTCCTTGCTACCAAAATAGCAGTTGCAGGCAACGTGATAGACCTAGCCGCTGAGGTGGAGTTTGATTTGGATGAAGAGCTAGAGAAGATATTTCATACCGATTTTACGCATGATGATTTTGCACTTTTACAAGAAAAACTTAGCATTTCAAAGCGTGTTTTGGTTATCGGGGATAATGTCGGGGAGCATATCTTTGACTATCTTTTTTTAGAGACGTTAAGAGAGTTGTACCCATGTGCTAGCTACTTTTATATGGTCAGAGGCAATCCAATCATCAACGATGTTACCGTAAAAGAAGCGCTGGAAGCTGGATTTGAGAAGATTTGTGAAGTGGTGGACAGCGGTGTCAATACCCCAGGATTTGCCTATAGCCGTGCAAACGCATACTCAAAAGAGCTTTTTGACAGTGTCGATTTGGTGATAAGCAAAGGGATGGGTAACTATGAGTGCATGAGTCCATCGCACAGAAGCGACATCTGTTTTTTACTCAAAGTAAAGTGTGGAGTTGTCGCTGCCTCCCTAAAAAAAGAGGTTGGC
>CAXNED010000017.1:0-13759 GCA_964201385.1 Sulfurimonadaceae bacterium
ATTTAAGAATGATGCTCGTGTCAAGCCCGCCAGAGTATGCAAGAACTACTTTTTTAACTTCTCTTTTCATGATAAAACCTTTGTAAGCAAAATAATTTGCGCGATTTTACTATAAAAAGTATTAAACAATGGTTAGCAAGAAAGTTTGCTATAAAAAGCTAAAATTGGGGAAGAGAGGAGCTCAAAAGGGTTTTATTTACCCTTTTGAGTCAAACAGTATTCCTGTTACTTCGCGCATTTTTGGTAAAAAATCTGCTGCTTGTTCTGCTGGAAATCTGCGTATCATTTTACTTGTCTCAGACTCTATGACAGATACAAAGAAGATATCTTGCGAGTCAACGCCAAATTTAATGTTTGTGTTCATCGGTGCGAGTGCTCTGTTGAGTTGCTCTACCAAGTCTTGCACTTGCTCTTTTGAGTTGATTTTTTCAGAGGTGTTTGAGGTCTCTTTTTGCATCTCTTTAACCAAATCGACTTGCTTTGGTTGTTGCACCTTTGTTTGCTCTACCGCCACCTGCTCAACTTGCGCTGACTTCATTTGTGATTGCTGTTGTCTTGCTACGTTTGCTATGCCATCCATGACTTGCTCCTTAATCTTTTAAGAATGTGATTAACCTCAAATCGACAGAAAAAAAAAATACTTTAATTTTTTTGTAACTTTTTTTACTTTCGTTTATGATACCCTTGCACTTATGAATAATTATATAGAACTTCTCAAATCAGAACCCATCCTAAAACGTCTCTCGCTTGTGCAGCTTATCTCCTATTTTGGGGCGTGGTTTAGCAATGTTGCTATCTATACGCTTCTTTTGGAGATGAAAGTGGGCGCTGAAGTTGTGGCATTTACCGCAATGCTTCATTTTCTCTCAGGTATCATTCAAGCTCCTTTTTCAGGCTCTATCATCGATAGTGTTAAGCCAAAAAAACTGATGCTCACGCTTGTGGCATGTGAGATTGTAGCAACGCTTTTTCTCCTTTTTGTCAATGATTTTTCCGATTTGTGGCTGCTTTATACGCTTATATTTTTAAAAATGGCGGCGGCTAGTTTTTACTTTACTACTGAAATGTCACTTTTGCCAAAACTCCTTGATGGCGCGAAACTCCAAAAAGCAAATGAGATACACTCCATCATCTGGTCTTTTTCTTATACTCTGGGCATGGCACTAAGTGGATTTGTGGTTTTTTGGCTTGGCGTAAAAGTCGCTTTTGTACTTGATGCGCTTATGTTTGTGGTGGCGTTTTGGCTGCTTTTGGGTGTGAAAATAGAGATAACGTTCGCCAAAAGTCAAGAGAGTTTGCTTCAGATGATACAAGATACTTTTAGGTACATCAAACGCTTTCCTCATGCGCTGCACCTTATGCTGCTTCACGCTTTTGTGGGTTTGACTGCATTTGATGCGCTGGTGGCTTTGATGGTGGACAAGTACTACGCTTCCATCATCGCAACATCTTTAGCTCTCGGACTTTTGCATGCTTCAAGAGCTGTTGGTTTGGTCATAGGACCGATGTTTTTGAGCAAGTGGATAAGCAACCAAAGATTGGTAACGCTTTTTGTGTTGCAAGCCTTTGCGATTTGGCTCTGGGCGTACCTGATGGAAAACTTCTACCTCTCGCTCTTTGCCAGTGTCGTCGTGGGCTTTTTCACAACAACGCTCTGGTCTTATACCTACACACTTTTGCAAAAAAATATAGATGAAAAATACTACGGGCGCATAGTGGCGTACAACGACATGCTCTTTTTGTCGATGGCGACTTTTACATCTTTCATGATAGGATTTTTGGCGACAAATGGATACTCGCTGGAGTTCATCACATGGCTCATGGGTGCTGGGTTTTTAGTGGGTGCGTTTTATGTGAATTGGGTTTTAAAGACACAAACTATAAATTAAGGAGATATAAATGGCATCAGGGATTTTTTTACTTTTAGATGATATTGCGATGTTGGCTGATGATGTGGCGGTGGCTAGTAAGGTGGCTACGCAAAAGACGGCGGCTATTTTAGGGGATGATTTGGCGGTGAATGCGCAAAAGGCGACGGGGTTTGAGCAGTCTCGGGAACTTGCCGTTATCTGGGCTATCACGAAAGGGTCGCTTAAAAATAAGGTGATTATCTTGCCTGTGGCTTTTGTTTTGAGTGCGGTTGCGCCTGCTCTTATCACGGTTATCCTTGTTTTGGGTGCGCTTTTTTTGCTTTATGAGGGGGTGGAGAAGATAGAAGAGTGGCTTTTTCACAAAGAGCATCATGAAGACAAAGAGGAGCTGTTGCACTCCACGCCTGAGACGATTTTGGAGATAGAAAAGGAGAAGATAAAGTCAGCGGTTTTGACGGACTTTATCCTCTCTATCGAGATAGTTGTTATCGCTCTTGCTGCTGTAGCGGAGAAGTCTTTTGGGGTGCAGGTGGCTTCTACGGTTATTGTTGCGCTTGTGGCTACTTTTGGGGTTTATGGGTTTGTTGCGATGATAGTGCGGATGGATAATGTCGGTTTTTGGCTTATCGACAAAGAGCATGAAAAGAGCGGACAGTTTCTCATAAATGCCATGCCAAAACTTATAAAAACGCTTGCATTTGTGGGGACATTTGCCATGATTTTAGTGGGTGGCGGCATCCTTGCGCACAAGGTGGAGTTTTTGCATCACTACTTTTTAGAGGGTGTTCCTGCCATAGTCAATGAACTGCTACTTGGGGTGGTTATAGGGGCGGTTGTTTTGGCGGTTGTGAAGGTTTTTCATATGCTACGAGGGAAAAAAAGCTAGATTTTAAATGAACACCATTTGTCATAATATAAGAAAATGTGATATAATTTTTGTGTTATGAAAAATTTAAAGTAAAAGATTACAGATGGGAAGATTTTGTCAGGATAGAAGAAAAAAAAGTTTTTACTTTTTTATCTTTATCAGTGCAGTTCCGATTATGGGTGCCCTGCTTGTTTTTTTATACTCTTACTCGTATATCAAAAAAGATATAGATTTCAAATCGCATGAACTAAAAGGTTTGAGTGTTATAGCGCAGATACAAAAAAGCGTCTTTGCTTTGCAAAAACTAAGAGGTTTAAACTGCATAGAGACTCCAAATGAAGAGTCTTTAAAAACAATGGACTCTTTGAAAGAGAATGTTATAAAACAGATGAATGCTTTACAGGATACTTTGCTCAAGATTAAAAAAGAGATTCCTCTGAAAAAAGAGATTTATGATCTTGCACAACAAATCAAGATTTTACAGTTTGAAAACTATGATTTTCAACAATTTTCACAAACCATAGAGACTCTTCTGGCTCTTTCAAAACACGTTTCCTACCATAGCGATCTTGTGTTTGAGCAGGATTTGAAATCATTTTTACTTGTACGAAATATAGTGTTCATTATCCCAGAGCTTATAGAGTACAACGGACTTATCAGAGCAACAACGGTAAGTTTTAGCAATGGCGCAATAGCTACAAATCAAGAGCAACAGTTATCTACGCTGCTTGAGAAGATAGAAGATAAACTCAAAGAGCTTGATTTTAACAGCTTTATGTTAAAAAATAGTGATAGTGAGTATGAAAAGATAAAAGCGACATCTGCGCACGTCAAAGAGGCGCAGTATGAGATTACAAAATTTGCGGTGCAGAGCATACTCAACCCTGATGGTGTGAAACTTGAACCCAATGGAGTGTTTAAGGATATCACGAAAAACATAGATTCCATCGTAGAGATGCATGAGGCTGATTTTGTTGTGCTCCAAGAGAGATTGCGAAACGAGCTTAAAAACTCCAATTTTTATGAGGTGCTTGCTGTTGTTTTTTTAGTTGCGTGTATCGTGTTTATCCTCAGCATAAATAGAATTTTTTATGTCAAAAACAGAGAGTATATAGATAAAATAGAGGAGTTAACCATCACTGACCCGATGACGATGCTCTACAACAGAAGATACTTTGACGAAATCTTTGAATACAACCTTAGTCTTCAGCAAAGAACAGGGCAGACTTTGGGTTTTCTCATGTTTGATATAGACTTTTTTAAACTCTACAATGACACCTATGGGCATCAAGCAGGAGACCACACGCTTAAAAGCGTAGCAGGGTGCACACAAAAATCTCTCAAAAGAGCTACCGATATGGCTTTTAGACTAGGCGGGGAAGAGTTTGGCATCCTCTGCTTGGGCATGGATGAGAAGCAGATACTCTCCTTTGCCCAGCAGATAATAGAAAATATAGAAGCGTTAAACATTGAGCATAAAAGTAGCGCTGTAAAGAGTTGTGTAACTGTCTCCTTGGGTGTTGTCGTTATCAACAAAGACGATAAGAAAAGCAGTGCCGAGATATATAAACTTGCAGATGACGCACTTTATGAGGCAAAAGAGCGCGGAAGAAATAGAGTGGTTCTCTTTAGTAAATCTTCTCTTTGATGTTGAACATTTGGTAGTAAACATCTATCATCTCTCTTAGCGTTGCATCCTCAAGCGTGCTTTTTTCTTTGACACCAAATCTGTTGATGTACTCGTAGGGGAGGACAGATTTTTCAGCACTTGGGTTTTTGAGGTACTCAAAGATCGCCTCTTTGATTTTGCGTTCGCTACTATACTTCTGGGTGTATTTTTTCATCATCATCGCAAACTTGAAGTCTCTGGAGTGGCAGTTGAGGCAGTTCTCTTCAAAGCTTGAGGCACTTAGAAAAGCGGCAAATGCAAGAGTTATAAGCGTGATTTTTACCATGTGAGTGTTACCTTTGTTCCTTTTTTTTGCTCCGAATCGATGGCAATGCGAATGCCGTACTCATCAACGATGGACTTGACGATGCTATAACCGATACCAAAACCGCCCTGTGTCTTGTCAAACCTGCTGTAGCGTTCAAAAATCCTGCTAATCTCCTCTTGGCTCATGCCATTTCCCTCGTCTTGCACTACCAAAGAGGAGGGCGATAACGTGATGGTTATGGTGGTGGCTCTGTTGGTGTATTTGATGGCGTTTGAGAGGATGTTGTCGATGAGACGCTCCATCTTTTGTCTGTCGGCAAAAAAGTGGACATCCTCTTGGAGCGTTACATGTAGCGTGAGTTTTTTCGCATTTGCTATGTCTGAGAAGTATTGTACTCTTTGGCGCACAATCTCTGAGAGGTTGAGCGTTTGGTTTTGCGAGGCGACTTGATGGTTGAGAAGCAGATAGACCAAATCCTGATAAATGTTGGAGATGGTCATGGACGCTGTTTTGATGCGCTGGAGTTTTTTCATGGACTTCTCGTCACACTCCGCACCACCGAGTGTTTCAATGTTGGTGAGGATGGTCGTGATGGGCGTGTTGAGTTCATGCGTGGTCTCTTTGATGAAGTTCTCAAGCAGATGCAGGGTGTTACGTAGAGGTCGCAAAACAAGTTTGACAAGAAAAAAAGAGGTAAAGAGCGTGATAAAAACAACGATAAACGCCGCTGTGATGAGGTCGCTCATGATGTTGAGCGGCTCTTGTTTTTTCTCTATCACGGCGTAAGCGGCACCCAAATAATAGGGCTTGAGCGAAGCGATGTAGTAAACATTGCCATCTTCAAAGAAGAGTTCTTGCTCCAGATTTTTGAGCGGTTTTTGGAGTGTGGAGAAGATGAGATTTTTATCTATGTCGTAAATGGCACTCTGAAACTGCCCAAATCGTGGGTACTCGTACTTTGTATCGCTGTTTTCATGAACTGCAAGAAGTTTGTCTTCAAGCTCTAAACTAAACTCTTTTAAAATCTTCTTTTCGTTGTGGGTTCTCTCATCGAGCTTGTAAAAGTAGTAACTGCCAAAAAGCGTAAAAATGAGCAGAAGTGTGGAGCTGAGGTAGAGTCCAAGGACATAAAAAATAGTCTGTTTTTCACTCTTGTACAAATTTGTACCCCACCTTTTTGATGCTTAAAATACTCTCTTTGCCGAGATGTTTGCGTAGGTTTTTTATGTAGGTTCTAAGACTCATGTCGCTGTGTGATGCCTCAAAAGACCAGACATTTTGGTAAATCTCTTCAAAAGAGACACACTCGTTTTTATGTTTGAGAAGCAGTTTTAAAAGCAAAACCTCTTTGGGATGAAGCAACACTTTTTGGTCATGCAAAATCAGCTCATGAGTAAGCGTGTTGAAGCAAATCTCTTGTGTGATTTGCGTCACTTCGTTTTGTGTTTTAAACTCCCGCTTCAAAAGAGCCTTGATGCGAAAGAGCAGCTCTTTTAAAACAAAGGGCTTTTTGATGTAGTCATCCGCACCAGCGTCATACCCTTTTGAGAGGTCGTCGATACTGTTGAGAGAGGTGGTAAAAATGGCAGGCGTCGTTATGTTTACCGTGCGTAACTCGCTAAGAAGCTTAAACCCGTTGATGTGAGGCACGTTGACATCAAGCAAAAGCATGTCAAAATTGCCCCTGAAAATAGCCTCCAAAGCCTCTTCGCCATCATAAACGCTCACCACTTCAAACCCCTCATCGCACAAAAACTCCGCAACAGTTTCAGAGAGAGTAATATCATCTTCTAGGTATAAAATTTTCATAAAAGATTATACCTAAAATTTTTTATGCATACACGGAGAAGCCCTCACTTGGGGCTGTTTGCTTGTTTGGTTTGTTTAAAATATCCAAAAGCGCTTGCGTGTAGTCTTGTGAGCTAAGTGTAGTCGCGTCGACGCTTTTCATCTCCTCAACTGCCGCCATTTTCTCCTCTTGGGTCATGGCACTAAGCTGTTCTTTGATGGTGGCTCTCTCCTCCTCGGGAAGATTTTGCATGATATCTCTCATGCCACCTTGCCCACCGCCTGAACCGTCCATTTTTCTCATCTGCATCTGCTGCATCGTGCCATTTGACTGAATTTCCATCTTATTTTCTCCCGCCGCCGTTTGCGCCTTTGTACTGGTTACCCGTACCATCTTTTGGACCTGAGCCTGCTTTTTCTGATTTTTCTGAGCCATTTTGATTTTTGTTTCTTTTTTGCTCTCCTGTACCGTCTTGCTTTTGCGTACGCTCTTGCATCTGCTGCATCTTCGCCTCATGCGTAGCAAGACTCTCCTCTGCCATACTAAAAGTGCCAAGTAACACTAACGCGAGTAAAACCTTCTTCATCTTGTATCCTTTGTTTTGATTTAAGACATTATGATATAAGGTCGTGAAATAATCGTGGATTATATAACCCGCTCTCCCTCAAACTCGTGAAACACAATCCCTCTGTTTTCTATCTTCATAATTTTGTCAAAATAGGGGAGGATGCGGTCGTCGTGAGTTACTGTTATGATGGCTACGTTTTGCTCTATTGCGATTTTTTTGAGCATTTTTATAACACTGATGGAGCGCTCGGCATCTAGTGCGGCGGTGGGTTCGTCGGCTAGGATGATTTGGGGGTTGTTGGCTAATGCTCTGGCTATGGCTACTCTTTGGTTTTGTCCGCCTGAGAGTTGTGATGGCATGGCATGGGCTTTGTCGGCGATATCGAGATACTCTAAGAGTTCTGTCGCTTTTTGTTTTGCCTCTTTTTCGCTTACTTTGTTGGTTTGTGGCAGGAGCGTGATATTTTCTATGATGTTTAAAAACGGGATGAGGTAGTGCGCTTGAAAGATAAAGCCTATCTTTTCTCGGCGGATTTTACGGGTGTCTCTTGCCGTCCATTTGTTGTCATAAACTTTTTCTTCGCCTAGCCAAATCTCCCCGCTTGTAGGCTCTTGTACGCATCCTATCATCATCAAAAGCGTGGTTTTTCCTGCACCGCTTGGAGCGATGAGGGCTACGAGTTCTCCTTTTTTTATCTCAAACGAGGCATTTTCTATGACTTTGACAAGGTTGTCGCCTTTGCCGAAATTTTTGACGAGATTTTGAACTTTTATGGCTGTTTCTTGCATCTCAACCTCCTATTGCCGCTGCTGGGTCGGCGCTGATAACTTTTTTGACACCTACGAACGACGCTAAGATAGATGCAACGATAATGACACCAAAAAGCCCCCACGCATCGGGAATCTCAAGGACGATGCGTTTTGGAAATTTGTCATAAACAAGATGCGCAAAGATGTTGCCAAAGATGAAAGCAAAAACCCCAAGAAGCAGTGTCTCTTTGACAATCATGGAGACTATAAGAGAATTTGGAAGCCCCATAAGCTTCATGATAGATATCTCTTTCATCTTCTCTAAAGTCATCGTGTAGATGATGAGTGCAATGATGATAGTGGAGACGACAACCAAAATAGCGGTAAAAAGTCCTATCTGTTTTGCGGATTTTTCTATAAGATTTTTTGTAAGGATGGTTTTTTGCTGTTCGGCGGTATAGACACTTTTGTGCTGCCATTTGCGTATCTCTTTTGCCACATCATCCACGTTATAACCGCTTTTTATGCGTGCGACGATAACGTTTACCATAAATGTTTCTGCATTTTTCACGCCTCTGGCTTCATTGTTGTGAATCTCTTTGTTGGAGTAGGAAAACTGCAAATCCTGTGCATCTTTGAGGCTTATGTAAACAAGCGGGTCACCGCCGTTGGAGACGGTGCTGTGCGTGATGCCCACAACAGTGTAGAGGTTGCGCCCAAGTTTGATTTTTTCATCCAGTTTAAAGCCTGTTTTGTCTGTAACGACGATTTCATAGTGGTCGTTTTTGATGTCTCTGCCTGCTACCAATCTTTTTGGGTTGATGGGGTTGATGACACCACGTACATCATACCCCACCGCCACGACACGCACGGGCTTTTCGGCTCGTGGAAGCTGGATGTTTTGAAAGGTCATCGCCTCGCTCGTCTCTATGCCCTCCATCACGTAAATGATATCTTTGAGGTCTTCATACACTCGTGAAGATTCGGCAAAAGGTCCAAGCGTGTCCTCTTGCACTATCCACAAATCTGCCTTTATGTCATCAAGCAAAATCTCCGCATCCACCATCATGCCACGGTAAACCCCTATCATGATAAGGACTATGCCAAGCAGCATTCCCACGCCCATGGCGGTGACTAAAAACTTGCCGAGTGTGTGTTCTATGTCTCTTTTTGCCAAATCAATCATCGAAAAATCTTCATGCCATCACTTAGAGGTTTGTTGTTTATCTTTGGTACTAAAAGCTCTGCGCCCATCTCTATGCCAGAGCCAATAGCCGCTTCATCATCACTTTGCGCCAAAACCGACACCTCTTTGAAGTACGCTTTTTCGCCCTCAGCCACCCAAAGACCTTTTTTACCTTCATGTTTTGCAAGGAGTTTCAGAGGAACTTTGAGTACATCTTTGTGTGTGGCTATTTGGATAGCGACTTCGGCTTGTTCGTTGATATAAAAAGTCTCAGGTGTAGCATCAAAACCGATGTTTATCTCACGCTCCAAAGTCACGGCATTGCTCATGGCAACGACACGCTGGAGTGTTCCTTTGATTTTTTCGTTTGGTTTTGAGCGGAGTTTGATGGATGCGTTTTGTCCCACTTTGACACTCTGCGCAACTCTCTCATCTATGTTTGCACGCACCCATAGCGTGGTGGGGTCAACGATTTTGAAGATAACGCTTGATGGCAGAACATAAGAAGCTTTTTCCGCCTCTTTTGAGATAACATAACCATCAACGGGCGCATAAACTTTTAGTCGCTCAAGTTTTGTCTGGAGTGCTTCTATGTTTTTTTGCACACGCTGCTCTTCTGAAGCGGCGGAGGCGATTTTTGCTCTTTGTGAGTTAATCTGCGCTTTGATGTTGTCTAAGTCGCTTTTTGCTTTGTCATACTCCGCTTGAGAGACAAATTTTTGCTCCAAAAGCTTTTTGTAACGCTCATGCGTTGCCTCAAAAAGCACTTTCTGTGCCTCAAAACTCTCTATGTTTTCTTTTGCAGAAGAGGCTTCATGTGAAGCTTTTTTGAGGCTTGCTTTTGCCTCGCCTATGAGTGAGGGAAGCTCAACCGCATCTATGCTAAGAAGCAAATCCCCTTTTTTGACGCTCATTCCCTCGTCAAAATATATCTCCTCTATGCGTCCTCCGCTCTGCGCTGTGATGGCATAGATGTTTTTTGCGTCAACATTGCCGATACCTCGGATGGAGACTTGGAGGTCGCCTTTTGTGGGTTGCGTCATCTCAAAAGTTGACTTGACAACATACACTTTTTTGTAAAAGAGCGTACCTCCAGCTATAGCGATGGCGGCAATAAGCGTGTACTTCACCCAACTTTTCATTTTTTCTCTCCTTGTAAATACTCTAAATTGTTTTGAATGCTTTGGAGTGCAAATCTCGCTTCAAGCAAACCAAGACGTGCTTGAAGATGAGTAGAGGCTGCATCCAAAACCTCTATGTAGGTTGAGAGACCCTCTTTGTAGCGTGCCTCAACTACCTCTTTGGTTGCAATGGATGAGTCGATGAGTGCCTCTTTTGCCTCAATGGTTGCCTTGTAACGCTCTAAGTCGGCTAGAAGTGTGAGTGTCTGCTCCTCAAGTTGGAGTTTTTTTGCGTTGTAGGACTCTTTTGTTTTCTCTTTTTCTATGCGTGCGTGTTCGTTTTGCGCACTTAACCTGCCGCCGCTATAGAGTGGGATGTTTATGCCTATGCCAATCATGGAGGTGTCGTACTCGTTGAGCGAATCTTGATAGGTGTAAGAAGCCACCGCATCAACAGAGCCGTAGTTCTGGGCTTTTGAAGCTTTGTAGAGGAGCGTGTCTCTTGCTATTTGTTCATTTAAACCCAAGAGTGAGAGGTTTTTTGCAAAGATGGTGTCCAGTGCGTTTGCGCTCTGAAGTGTTGCGGATGCGCTCTCTTGAAGTGTCACGCTCAAATCCGCCTCTTCTCCCATGTACAAAAAGAGCGTTGCAACTGCTTTGTGAAGTTCGGCTTTTGTGGTGGCGTAGGCATCTTTTGCGTTGTAAAGCGCACTTAACATACTCGTAGCATCCGCCTTTGTTTTGAGCCCCTCACGCACAAGAGCTTCTGCTTGTTTGTAGAGTTCCTCTTTTGTCTCTAGGTCTTTTTGTCTCGCTTCAAGTGCTTTTGTCTGAAAAAGTGCTTTGTTGTAGATGTTTTTTACACTAAGGGCGAGAAGTGCTTTTGTCTCTTCAAGCGAGAGCGTGGCGATGTTTTTGTTCTTCTCGTACGCCTCTATGGTTGAGGTGGTTTTGGAAAAGTCATATATCTTTTGCGTCACTTTTGCCTCTGCTACAAAGTTGTCATCCTCGATGGTGTTAAACGTGCCATTTTGCTGCACTGCAAAGGTGTTGTGTGGACTGTACTGGGCGTTTAAGTTTAGTTGCGGCAGATAGTCAGCCTTAGCGATAGCGACCAAAGAGCCGCTCTGCAAGCTCCCCAAAGAGAGCTTTTTAACATCAGGATGGTTTTGCAACGTCGCATCGATGCACGCATCCACCGTGAGCGTCTTTGCGTAAAGGGTAAAACAGGAGAGAAAAAGAAGAATAGTTTTTTTCATCAAGTATCCACAAAATAGGGTTTTGGAACTCTAATTATTACCAATATTTGTGTAATTATCGTGAAAATTTTGAGATTGCTTCACCAAAAACTTCTTTCAATGATTTTTGCAATTAAATTCAAGCTTAAAAAAATAAATTAAGATAAAGAGAGATACAATTTGATTTTAAAAATTTTCATAAAAAAGAGAGTAATGAACCTCCCAAATACAATCAAACGCAATACGTTGATTTTAACAATTTTCATATTTTTGCTATCACTTTTTGGTATCTATATGCTTTTGGAACAGCAGCTTCAAAAAGCTGTATCGGAGGAGTTTGAGAGGGTGGCTTCGGGGACAAAGAACCTCTTTTTGGCAAACGTCCAAAAGAGTGAAGATGACCTAAGTTTCAAACTTGCTAACATTGTTGCAGCAGATGGGTTGGCAGAGGCTGTGGCTAGAAGAGACTATGAGGCGCTCAAACAAATCATCACTCCCTACTATAAACGGCTTAAAGAGTTGGAGTATGATGTAGAAATTCTTACATTTCGCTCCGCAGAGAATATCACTCTTTTTCGTGCCCATCAGCCAGAGTATTATGGAGATGCACTCAACGACAAACGCGCCCTCATAGTCGATACAGGTCTCTTAAGACGTCCGCTAAGTGGTTTTGAAGTGGGAAATCTGGAGATGACATACCGCTTGAGTAAACCCATCTTTTACAAGGATGTTTATGTCGGCAATGTAGAACTCGGCATCAACCCAAAGGCTTTTTTAGAGGAGCTGAGTACGGTTTTTAAGATAGATGTGGGCGTTGCTTTGCAAAAGGCACAGCTTGATATTTTACTCGATAAAAAAGGGGTGCCCATTGATGATAAACTCCTTCTTGTGCGTGGTGAGGCAAATCTCAAAAATTACTTTTTACAAAAGCAGGCAAGCCAAAAGTTGCACTATAAAGTCGATACAAGCATCGCTTTACAAAACCATCTTTTGCAGACGATGGGGTATCTTGTTGTGGGATTTGACATAGCAGATATTGTCAAAAAAAATACCGAGTTTATGGAGCGTTTCTTTTTTCTTATCGCTATAAGTATGCTTATTTTGGTTCTTTTACTTCAACAAAGTTTTGCAAAAATTTTAAACTATTTTTCCAAGCAGGTATATGTGGACCATTTGACCGAACTTTTCAACAGATACGCGCTCAATGATGTGCTTTTTTCTAAGCATAGCAAAACACTTATCGTGAGCAATATCAAAGAGTTTAGCCTTATCAATGAGCTTTATGGAGTAGATGCTGGCAATGAGGTTCTCATCTGTGTAGCGGCACTTTTTAGAGATTTTGCAAAAGAGAAGGGGTTTGATGCGTATAGAATCTCATCGGATGAGTTTGTCCTTTTAAAAATGGAGGATTTCTTTGATGAAGAGGCATGTTTTAAGACCCTAAAAGAGCTGCATGAAAAGATAAACGTGCTTAAAATCGCACTCAAAGAGGCAGATGAAGTTATCGGTGTTGAGATGTACTCTGGAGTGGCGTTTGACAATGAGCATGCGTTAGAGTACGCACAAATGGCGCTTAAAAAGGTGCGAAAAGAGACGCTCTCTTTTATGATTTACTCACAAAAACTCGATACAAAAGAGCACTCTCAAACGGTAGTGCAAGTCAAAAGAAGTATCAAGCACGCACTTGAACATAAAAATGTTGTTCCGTTTTTTCAACCCATTACCGACCAAAACGGAAAAATTGTTAAGTACGAAGCTTTGATGCGTATCGTTGCATTTGATGGCGGTAAAAAGAGGATTTTATATCCAAGCGAGTTTTTGGATATCGCGATGAATAGCAACTTGTATATCAAAATGGCAAAAGAGATTTTAGGGCGTTCTTTGGGATTTTTTCAAAACAGAGAGGAGCGTATCTCGCTAAACTTCCTGCCAAATGATTTTTTCAACCCATCTATCATAAAAACATTGATGGAGGGGATGGAAAATTTTGATTCGCCATCGAGGGTTGTTGTGGAGATAACGGAACAAGAGGGTGTTGAAAACTTTGAAAAACTCCTTGAAGTGGTAAAAAAACTAAGAGCAATGGGCGTTCTCATCGCCATAGATGATTTTGGGAGCGGCTATGCAAACTTTGTACATATACTAGAGATAAAACCTGACTATCTCAAGATTGACGGTTCGCTTATACGCAATATCTTAAGTGATGAAAATTCAAAGATTTTGGTAAAGAGCATCATCAGTTTTGCGCGTGAGCTTAACATAACCACGGTTGCGGAGTATGTAGAGAACGAAGAGATTTTTGAACTTCTCAAAGAGTATGGCGTGGATGAGTTTCAAGGGTACTATTTTGGCAAGCCAACTGACCTCATTGACGCACAAGAGCAAGCATGAAAGAGATGCTCTACCACTCACAAATCGGCGTAATCGATTTG